>DAOSUR010000007.1 GCA_035378985.1 Anaerohalosphaeraceae bacterium | reverse complement strand
GGAACTTCGCTACCTTAGGACCGTCATAGTTACGGCCGCCGTTTACCGGGGCTTCAGTTAGGAGCTTCTCCCGCACCTTTTTGACCAGTTAAAGAATTTTGAATCCGGTGAAGCAATTGTGTCTTGCTTCGCCCATCCTGTTTAAGACGCCGTTCTCGAAGAGCGGCGTCCCTTTGATCCGCATAGGCCTCATAGTACACCAGATTCCAAACACCGCGTCGGGTATATCGAGCACCTTTTTCTTGCTGGTGCTCTTTGACCCGCCGTCTCAGGTCTTTTGTATATCCAATATACGTCCGGCCTTTTTGCGGATTCAGCAGTACATACACATAAAACATCTTCTTTCTCCTGGGCAAAAAGGTGCGGGATAACCCATCCCCTTAACCTTCCGGCACCGAGCAGGCGTCATTCTCTATACATCCACTTTAACGTGTTCGCAGAGAACTGTGTTTTTGGTAAACAGTCGCCAGAGCCGATTCACTGCGCCCTCGGCATGCTGCTATCGAAATAACAGCACCCGGAGGGACCCCTTTTCGCGAACTTACGGGGTCAAATTGCCTAGTTCCTTAAGGACAGTTTTCTCGAGCGCCTGAGGATACTCTCCTCACCTACCTGTGTCAGTTTTAGTACGGTCATGCTGCCATCATCCTTAGGAAGCTGTTTCTCGGCACCTTTTCGGGTCACTTCGGCATCGTAAAACGGCCTCGTCCTTGCGGAACCCGCACGACTAGTCGCGGGATGACCGGAGAAAGATGCGTCACTTCCGTCGTCCGACAACATGGTGCAGGAATATTAACCTGCTGCCCATCGTCTACGCCTTTCGGCCTGGACTAAGGGGCCGACTAACCCTGGGCGGATTTACCTTCCCCAGGAAACCTTAGGTTTTCGGCGAGCAGGATTCTCACCTGCTTTATCGTTACTCATGCCGGCATAATCACTAGCAGCCGCTCCACGGCTCGTTTCCGTACCGCTTCGACGCTGACTGCTACGCTCTCCTACCACCCGCTTGCGCGGATCCGCAGCTTCGGTTTTCGGCTTATTCCCGTTTATTATCGGCACCCAACTGCTCGATCAGTAAGCTATTACGCACTTTTTAAATGGTGGCTGCTTCTAAGCCAACATCCTGATTGTCACAGCAATCGGACTTCCTTAGTAACTGAGCACGAAATTCGGGACCTTAGCTGGCGGTCTGGGTTCTTGCCCTCTCGACCATGAAGGTTATCCCCCACAGACTGACTCCCGGGCTGTACCTGCTGGTATTCGGAGTTTGGTAGAGGTAAGTAGGCGGGTAGCCCCTTATCCTCAATCAGTAGCTCTACCCCCAGCAGGGACCACTCGAGGCTAGCCCTAAAGCTATTTCGGAGAGAACGAGCTATCTCCACGTTTGATTAGACTTTTACTCCTCTCCACAGCTCATCCCATAACTTTTCAACGTTAACGGGTTCGGTCGTCCAGGGATTTTTACATCCCCTTCCACCTGGCCATGGATTGATCACGTGGTTTCGCGTCTACTGCCTGCGACTGAACGCCCTATTCAGACTCGCTTTCGCTGCGGCTACGCACCTGAAGTGCTTAACCTGGCCGCAAACAGTAACTCGCCGGCTCATTATGCGAAAGGCACGCAGTCACCCGTTTCCCGCACCTATTTTTGACCACAAAAATAATTCTATTCCGAATCATCTTCTGGCCAAAAATAGGTGCGGGACATAGGGCTCCTACTGCTTGTAAGTGTATGGTTTCAGGTCCTTTTCACACCCCTCGTAGGGGTCCTTTTCATCTTTCGCTCGCGCTACTTTTCCACTATCGGTTGTCGAGGAGTACTTAGCCTTGGAGGGTGGGCCCCCCGGCTTCACACGGAGTTCCACGAGCTCCGTGCTACTCTGGTACGCCGAACGTAACGGAGGACACCGGCTTTCGCATACAGGACTATCACCTTCTGTGGTCGGACTTTCCAGACCGTTTTGCTGGCCGTGTCTTTGTAACTCCTGATCGGCGCCCGCAACCCCCCGCACCTATTTTTGACCAGCAAGAGAGCTCTGAATTCCGGTATACAACTGTCGTCTGGCTCGTCCATCCTGCTTGAGCCGTTGTTCTCGTCTGCAGGCATCGCTTTCATCCGCGTATGCCTCGTAATATACCAGATGCCATGTTCTATGCCTTGTGGTTTTAGCTCCCCATCCGTCCCTAGGCTGACGGATTCTTTTTTTTAAGTCGGAACCATATCCAATATAAACGTTTCGACTCAGTTCTTCCACAAGCACATACACACAGCTCATCGCATCTCTCCTGAGCAAAAATAGGTGCGGGGTTTGGGCTCGTCCGCTTTCGCTCGCCGCTACTAACGGAGTCTCGGTTGATTTCCTTTCCTGCAGGTACTAAGATGTTTCAGTTCCCTGCGTTCGCTTCACATGGCCTATGCATTCAGCCATGGATGACGGATGACGGTTGCCCGTTTCCGTCGGGTTTCCCCATTCGGACATCCCGGGATTAACGGATGCTCGGCTCCTGCCCCGGGCTTATCGCAGCCTGCCACGTCCTTCATCGCCTCTCGACACCAAGACATCCCCCATACACTCTTAGTAACTTGACCATATCAATCCGCGATTGCATGGCCTTTCGCCGACGGCACATCGCTGTGCCGTACAGGTTGGTCTTGACGCTTGAGTGGTGAATGAAACGAATGTTTCATTTCCCACGATTGAACCAATCTGCACTTGTCAAAGAGCTTTTATCAGCTCGGCCCTTGGGGCCGATTCTGAACCATTGGAGACGATGGGACTCGAACCCACGACTTCCGGCTTGCAAAGCCGGCGCTCTCCCAGCTGAGCTACGTCCCCGGACCCTTCGCCTCAAATCCCTTGTTTCTCTTTTCAGGATTTCGGCCTTGTGTGCTTCCCTGACCGAAGGCCAAGGAATGGGCCCGGGAAGACTTGAACTTCCGACCTCACGCTTATCAGGCGTGCGCTCTAACCAGCTGAGCTACGAGCCCGACAGGTAGCCGCACCGGACAGCAAGACGTTTGTCCTGAAGAACCAGTCGGCTCTCAACACTCAACCATCGTCTATTCGCTTCTTAAAGAGCAATAAAAAATGCCGCTGCCCATCTTTATCAGCGACATTTGCTGAGATCCAGAAGTCTAACGACTTCCGATGAGCAGTCAAGTACAAAATCTTTTTTTTCGATTTTTTTTCAAAACTGCTATGCCGCTCACTGTTTTCATCACGTTGCCCGTTCCTCACTCCAGAAAAATAAGTTTACCGGCAGAGAAGAAAACGTCAACAGGATTTTTTAAAAATTTTTTTCATTTTCTTTCGGCTCATCAGAAAATATCGGCGAAAAGGCCCCGGGGTTTTATCCAAGTGCCGAAATAAGGCCTCTTTACAAAACCAGACACTTTATCTCCTCAACTGAGCGGCAATTTCCTGAACCATCCGCTCCTTGGCCGCTTCCAGGGGTCCTTCCAGCGTTACGCCCGCCGCCAGAGTATGCCCGCCGCCCCCGTATTTTTGAGCAATCACCCGCACATCCACCGTTCCCTTGCTGCGAAGCGAACAGCGAAACCGCCCGTCGGAAAGCTCCACCAGCAGAAACGCCGCCTCCACCGTCCGGAGCCGCTGGCATTCATCAATCAGATTTTCCGTATCCGGACCTTTCGCCCCCGTCTGCTCAAAATCGCTGCGCAGAATATACTGCGAAGCAATCCGCTCCTGTTCATGCAATTCCAGATGCTCGAGCATCCGAACCATCAGCCGCAGACGAGCCGGTGTAAAACTCTGATACATCAGCCGGTACAGCACATCCGGCCGAGCCCCCGCCTCGATCAGTTCCGCCGCCGTGCGGAAGATTCGGCTGTCGGCATTTCCGAAGCGAAACCAGCCCGTATCCGAGGAAATCGCCGCAAAAATCGCCTCCGCTGCAGAAGGCGTAATCGGCCAGCCGGCGGCCTTAAACAAATCAAACACAATCTCGCCGGCCGCTGCCGCTTCTGCATCCAGCAGCTGCACATCCCCCAAACCATCCCCTGTAATATGATGGTCAATCACCAGCACCTTCTTTTTGGAACGCTCCGCAAGCCATCCTTCGAGCCCCGGCAGCTGGATGATGCTGTTCGTATCCACCAGAATTACCAAATTCGTCTCGGACCACGGCTTTGCCGCCAAATCCTCCGGCTTCAAATCATTTCCCAATACCGGCACCTTTTCTCCAAACAGTTCCGCATACCACGAAGCCGGCGGCGACAAAAGAAACGCAGACACCTCTTTGCCCAAACGGCGCAGCGCCTCCATCAGCGCACGCATGCACCCGCAGGCATCTCCATCCGGACGGACATGACTGGTAACGACGATTCGGCGGGAGCTGTCAATCAGCTGAAGGGCCTTTTGAAAATCCATATCTTCTATTCCTTTTGTCTGAATTTTTCTCCAGCGGTTTTTCCCCTAAAAATTGCCCGATAGAGTTCAGAAAATCCAACAAAAAACCGAAACAGAAAAAAGAAAACGAAATATGGACTCCTTATATCCTGTACAACAACAACCTTTTCTCTAAAAAAGCCGGGCAAAACAAAAGATAAATCCTTATAAAAAAAGAAGTTAGATGAATTGCTTTCCCCAAAATCAAGTCTTTGCGCAAAAAATTGGCGAGGATGTGGGTCCGTCTGGGGGGGAAAACGGATGACCACTTAGCCTCGCCGAGGACTATGGTCAAGTTGCTTTTCGCAACTTAACTTCCATCACTCCTTATATCGGAACTTTTCCGCCCTGTCAAGAACCAATTTTAAAATTTTTATTTTCCTTTCTCCTTATCAGTCTTTCTCATAGAGCCCTTTCATTCTTGCAAGCCGTTCCCTTTTCGCATAAAGTATCCCCCATCAGACAGAGCATCATCAGGAGAAAAACAAAATGGCTCATAGTTCGTCGAAAAAATCGGCCCCCCAGCCGTCAGAAAAAAAACAAAAAACCGCCGCCAATTCGCCGGTCCTGCGGCGAATCATCGCCAATGCGCGTGACGTCTATGAAAAAATCGAAAAAAACCAAAAGCCGACGATGAGCACGCCCATCCGCTCCCTGGCCAACGTCAAATACATCCCGCAGAAAGGCCATTTTGAAATGGTCGGCAAGACCAAACGCCGCACCCTGACCGTCAGCACCGTCAAAACCTTCGCCCAGACCCTCAAGATGATGGCCCTCTCCAAAGAGCTCATTGAAACCGATGATATGGCTACCAAACGAGAGGCCTACTACATTTCCAAAAACTGGGGCAAAGCCGGCTTCGATGAACAGCCCGAGTCCGACACCATCATGGATGACATCGAAGCCATGTTCGGCGTCAATCGCGAACAGCTTAAGTTTGTTCCTGAAGAAAAAGGCGGCGATGTCGCCGGACGCCTGTTCGTCATCGACAAAGATGCGCAGGGCCGCAAACTCCGCATCGACTGCACCAAGTTCGGCTCCGGGGCCTATTCCATCCCCGTCGCCGTTGAAGATCTGCAATTCGAGAGCAAGGCCAAGTTTATCCTGGCCATCGAAACCGCCGGTATGTTCCAGCGTCTGGTCAAATACGACTACTGGGACAAAGCCGACTGCATCCTCGTCAGCATGGGCGGAGTTCCCACGCGGGCGGCACGCCGCTTTATCCGCCGGCTCAGCGACGAGCTGAAAATCCCCGTGTATGCCTTTGTAGACGGCGACCCGTACGGCTACTTCAACATCTACCGAACCCTCAAGGTCGGGTCCGGAAACGCCGCCCATCTGAATGAATTTTTCTGCGTCCCGCAGGCCACCTTTTTGGGCGTTACGCCGCAGGACATCAAAGACTATCAGCTGCCGACCCATCCGCTCAAAGACGTGGATATCAAACGAGCCAAGGACGCCCTGAAAAACGACCCCTTCGTCAAGCACCATAAACCCTGGCAAATCGCCATCAATCAGATGCTCAGCATGGGTGTGCGTGTCGAGCAGCAGGCCTTTGCCAAACACGGCCTGGATTTTGTGGTCAATGAATATCTGCCGGCAAAGCTTAAAGACCCCTCTCGGTTTCTGCCTTGAAATTGCCGGAAAAATCAGAAAAAATAACTGCGTCGAATTCGTCTGGTCAATGATCGTTATGAGTACCATTGCAGAACGCATTCAGACCATTCAGAAAAATATCGAGGCCGCCTGCCGCCGAAGCGGACGCGAGCCCGAACAAGTCCAGCTTATCCTCGTCACCAAAACCGCCTCTATGGCCGCCATTCAGGAGGTTATCCGGCTCGGGTTTACCGACCTGGGCGAAAACCGCGTCCAGCACCTAAAGCAAATCGCGGATGAAGTGGACGCCTTTCTTAAGCAGCAGGCAGAAAATCCTTCCTTCCCCAAACAGGTCCGCTGGCATATGATCGGCCATCTCCAGCGCAACAAAGTCAAGCAGACTCTGCAAATCTGCAATTACATCCATTCGGTTGATACTCTTCGCCTGGCCGAAGAAATCAACACTGTCGCCGCCAAACTCGACCACCATCCCAACGTCCTCCTTCAGGTCAACTGCTCGGAAGAACCCCAGAAATACGGCGCCCCTGTCGGAGCGGCCGTTCATCTGGCCGAACAGATTGCCTCCATGCCTAATCTGCGTCTTATCGGACTAATGACCATGGCCCCTCTGACAATGAATAAGGAGGTTGTCCGGGCCTGCTTTGCCCGCTGCCGCGAAATCTTCGAAGAAATCCGCGCAGAAAATATCGCCGGCGCCAAATTCAAGCACCTGAGCATGGGGATGAGCCAGGATTATGAAATCGCGGTCGAGGAAGGCGCCACCATCCTCCGAATCGGCTCGGCCGTCTTCGCGTAATGAAACTCGAAAACGTCCGATAATACTCTCTTATGCTGTATTTTTCCTATTTTAAATCGTCCTCCTCAAGCACCCTCACAGATAGGACGATAAAATAGGCAAAGCCAAAAGACAAACCTCAGAAACAGGGGTATTATGACCCAAAAAATTGGCCGGATTTCGGAAACGGAAATCCCACAAAACATCCAGAACACGCTGTCGCCGGACATCGCTGAACAGCTCGAGATGGCCGGCCGTGTCCAGCGCAACTTTCTGCCGTCCCGGCTTCCGAATACAGAACATTTTCACTTTGCCGCCCTCTTTCGCCCTGCTGAATGGGTCTCCGGTGATATTTACGACGCCCGCCGGCTGGATGAAAAGCATATCGGCTTCTACATTGCCGATGCGGTCGGCCACTCCATACCCGCCGCCCTGCTGACCATTTTCATTAAACAAGCGATGGTCATGCGGCAGACCTATGAGCACAGCTGGCAGATTTTTCCGCCCAAACAAGTCATCAGCAACCTGAACCTGAAAATGATAGAACAGGAACTCCAGGGGTGTCTGTTTTCAACCGCCTGTTATTTCCTGCTGAACTGTAAAACCCTCGAGGCCCGATGGGCCCGCGCCGGACATCCTTATCTGATTCTTATCCGCGATGGAAAACCCAAACTTCTCGAATCCCGCGGCGGCCTGCTCGGCGTCTTTGAACAAACCCAGTTTGAGGAAAAGTGCATCCAGCTGTGCCCGGGCGATAAACTGCTGCTCTATTCCGATGGTGCCGAACCGCTCATCGGTACCGGCAAAGATACCGAATTCTGTTTCCATTTCTCCTTTTTAGACCTCTGCACGCTGCCCGTGGACGAATTAATTGCCGCCCTCGACCATCTGGCCGACACCTTCAAATCCGCTCCCGGACAAAAAGATGACATCACGGCTCTCGCCCTCCAAGTCATCTAATCCGATTTCTCTTAAAAGCAAGGAAGGAACACAACGCATCGAAGAGATTTCTTTTCTCTCTCAATCCCTATAGCACGCGACAGAAGCCCCGGGAAAGAGAAATGCTCGTCCCGCCTCTTTCCGCTGTCCGCTGACAACTGCTCACTGATAACTGTTGCCTGATAACGGTCGACTTCTTCTGTTCCCCCCTTCGCTGGGCGGTCTTCGGATTTCGAGTTTCGTATGTCGAATTTTCCCTTCTTCCTGCTGTCCAGCGTCTATCCCCTGATTACCGGCTCCTGTTGGCTTTTGCACAGCACGCTTGGGCTGTTTCAGATACGTTTGGGCGTATTTCTTATCCATACTTTTCCCGATACAAACCCACAAAAACCGCATTCCAAGACCGGAACCGAAGATTCTCGGCGATTATCGAATTCCTGACCACAGCATCGTTTATCTCTTTTTCCATTGCCAGCCGGCAAATCTGCCGCTACAATCCTGCCCCAGACAGAACAAATAAAAAGTGTTTTCCAAACAGGATAGAACCTTATGAATCAGCCGAACCAATATAGACCCCTTCAGGAAAAGGAAATTGAGGTCCTCACCGCCCAGGGATGCACCGCCTTGAACTGGAACCAAATCAAAGTAACCGACGGTTTCAACCCCGCCTTTGTCCATCATGTTCATTTTTCGGGGGCTGTTCACCTCGGGGCTTTTGAGCCGGTTTCCGTCGAGGAAGCCGGCATTCCCCGGCCCGTCGGCCTTTATCATCTGACCTTACAGGATGTCTCCATCGGCGATAATGTTCGGATCAGCGGCGTCCGGGATGTCATTGCCAACTATACCATCGAGGAAGGCGTGTGGATTGAAGACGTTGCATCTCTTCAATGTGACAGCCAAAGCGCCTTCGGCAATGGAACCCTTGCCGCCGTGGTCAATGAAAACGGCAAACGGGCAATCCCCCTCTTCGAACGGCTTAGTTCTCAATTGGCCTACCTGCTGGCTATGTATCGGCACCGTCCCCAGCTCCTTGAACGCCTCCGCCATTTAATCAACGATGCTATTGAGGAAACGAAAACTCCAAGGGGATGGATACGCAAAAATGCAAAAATTCTTCATTGCGGCGTCATTCATGATGTCTGCATAGGACCGTCGGCCCGGATTGAGGGGGCGGTTCTGCTGGAAAACGGAACCATCCGCAGCGACCTGTCCGACCCGACCTATGTGGGTCCGGGTGTGATTGCCAACGACTTTATCCTCTGTGAAGGCAGCCGCGTGCGGAATTTTGTGATTCTTCGGCGGTGCTTTGTCGGCCAGGGTACAGAGCTGTCCCGTTCGTTTACCGCCCAGGACTCGGTATTTTTCGCCAACTGTTCGATGGGACAGGGCCAGGCCTATTCAATGTTCGCCGGGCCGTTCACGGTCAGCCAGCACAAATCCACCCTGCTCATCGCAGGTCTGTGCAGTTTCTTCAACGCCGGCAGCGGCACCAATCAGGCCAACCACATGTATCGGCTCGGCCCGAATCAGCAGGGCATCTTTGAACGCGGCGTAAAAACCGGTTCCGGGGCTTTCCTTGCCTGGCCGGCCCGAATCGGCGCTTTTTCCGTCGTGCTCGGACGACACAACGAACACCTCGACACCTCCGACCTGCCCTTCTCCTACATCATTGAACGTCCAGGCGAAAGCGTGCTGTATCCGGGACAGAACCTGGCGAACATCGGGCTCATCCGTGACCAGATAAAATGGCGTCAGCGCGATGTACGCAAGGCCCCGACCAAACTCGATGCAGTAATCAGCGACGTGATGACTCCGTACATTGCCCGCAAGCTCAAACGGGGGATTCAGCTCCTTGCCGATCTGCTCAGCCGGAATCCTTCCGAGGCCGAGTCTGTTCGGCATCAGGGACTGAAAATCTGTATGCCCCAGCGGGGTCTGGAATTGTACCGCTGGGCACTTCAGCAGTATCTGGGACGCGTGCTGATTCGCCGTCTGTCTTCGCAGAAGTTTATTTCCCTGATAGACCTGCGGGAAAAACTCACCGGAACCGTCAATCTCGGCGAGGGAGACTGGATTGACTGCGGAGGGCTGATTGCGCCGGCCGCCTTTCTCGAAACGCTGCTGTTCGATATCGAAGAAGAACGCATTGACACGATTGCAGCGGTGGAAATGCGGCTTCAGTCTCTGTTTAAGAATTATGCCGAATATGAATGGGCGTGGGTGAAGGAAAATCTGGAGGCCGAACTGGGCAAGACCGTCCGTCAATGGACGATTGGGGATTTGCTGAGGATTCTGGACGATACGCGAAATGCATCACGGCAGATTGTGCTGGCCCAGACCGAAGACGCCAAAAAAGAATTCGAACCCGTCATGCAGATCGGCTACGGGATTGACGATCCGGAACAGTTTGCGTCGGAGGATTTTGCCGCCGTGTGCGGAACGCTGGAGCAGGACCCCATTATCCAGACATTCCAGTCGCAGCTGGATCAGGAAAACAAGACCATCGAGCAGCTGACGGAAAAACTCAAAGCCCTGCAGTAATCAAAGGTATTCATCCGCATACGGGTGCTCGGCGGCCCGCGCGGCGGACGGGCCCGGACGCCGGATGGAAAGACCGGCAGCCTTCTGGGCTACGGCCAAAATTTCAATGCGTGCACCTGCGGGCAGCCCAGCCGCCTGGACGGCGGCCCGGGCCGGATACGGTTCCTGGAAAAAGGTCTTGTACACCTCATTGACGGCGGCAAAATCGGTCATATCCGCCAGAAAAATCTGGACCTGCACGACATCCTGCATGGAAAAACCGGCCGCCGCAGCAATCGCCTGAATATTAAGAAGGGCCTGACGGGCCTGCTCGGCAGTCCCGCCGTCCACAAGCCGTCCGGCGGCCGGGTCAATACCCAGCTGTCCCGATATGTACAGGGTCTGTCCGACCTGAACCGCCTGCGAATACGGTCCGATTGCCTTCGGGGCCCGTTCCGTCTGAATCGCTTTCCGCATGGAGTCAACCTTTCCGTTTCAAACCTTTCTCATAATGACAAACAAGCCCCTTTGGGTCAAGCGATTTCAGCACCTTGTCATCCTTCCTTCGGGCCGATACAATGCTTCTTTACAAACCCTTTGAAAGAAAGTCGAGTCAACCGAATGCGAATTTTGTCCGACGCAGATATAAAAGAGCTGGCGCCGAAAGGGGCCGTTTTAACAATCGGCAACTTCGATGGGGTTCATCGGGGCCATCAGGCGATTCTTCGAACGGCTCGGCAAGCCGCCGACCGGCTCGGTGTTCCGCTGGCTGTTATGACCTTTGACCCGCATCCGGCGGCGGTCCTTCATCCGGAAAAAAGCCCCGGTGTCCTGACTCCCCTGCCGCTGAAGGCCTTTCTGCTGGAGCAGTGCGGGGCGGATGTGCTGATTGTGATTCGAGATACCCTTTCCCTTCTGAATCAGTCGCCGAAGGAGTTTGTGAGCCGATTTCTTGTGCCATCTTTTGCACCCCGGGCCATTGTCGAGGGGCCCAATTTCACATTCGGCTACGGGCGAAGCGGAACCCTGCAAACTCTCCGGGAGTTTGGGCTGGAATCCGGCTTTGATGTGCTTGAGGTTCCCTACACCACCGTTCACCTGAACCAGGACCAGCGCAGCGTTACTTGCTCCAGCTCCACCGTCCGCCGGCTTCTCGAAGACGGCAAGGCGGCCCACGCTGCCCAAATTCTCTCACGCCCGTATCGTCTTGTCGGGACAACCATCCCAGGACGAGGCATCGGCAGAACCCTTGGTTTCCCAACCGCTAATCTCAAGCCCGCAGAACAGATTATCCCTTCGGAAGGGGTCTATGCCGGCTTTGTCGCTGTGGGAGATTCTCTGGAAGAGGTCTGCCGTCAGCCGGCTCGAAGACCAGCGGCCTTCAGCATCGGACGGGCCAAGACATTTGTGACCGACCACCCTCTTCTGCTGGAAGCCCATCTGCTCGAGTCGAATGTTGAGGACCTAAGCCGAAAATATTTAGCGATGGACTTTGTCGAATGGCTGCGCAATCAGCAGCGTTTTGAATCGCGGGAGGACCTCATCCGTCAAATCGCCCTCGACTGCCAGAAAGCCCGGCAGATTTTGTCCGATTCAGCCGGACGATAGACGGGCGGAAATCAGAACATTATCCTCAAAAATCTGAACGGTCGGCTGCCGAAGCTCCAGCGGCCCCAACGAGGATATCGCCGCCGACAAATCCGCAACCCCGGCCTGCCCAAGCAAGACCGGAGCTATATAGATGAAGACTTCATCCGCCAGATTCTGTTTGAGAAACGCCCTCAGCAGAGTCGGACCGGCTTCGACCAGAATCTGCTGAAGCCCCCGTTTGCCTGCCTGGTCCAGCACATCTTCCAGATCACACCGCTGTTCCTTCTGACCGGCCTCCAAGATCTCCACCCCTGCCTGCCGGAGTCGAAAAACCTTTTCCGGCTCTATCTGAAAGGAAGCATGGGTTGTAAACACCCATGTCGGGGCTTCCTGAACACTTAAAACTCGACAATCCCAGGGAATCCGTAATTGACTGTCCAGAACAATTCGAACAGGAGGCCTTCGAACCGGCTCATCCAACCGGACGGTCAGTTGGGGATTATCCTCCAGAATGGTGTGAATTCCCGTCAAAATCCCCTGCACTTTTCGGCGGAGCTGATGCACATGCCGTCGGCACGCTTCATTGGAAATCCATCGTCCCGTTTCGGAGGGATTTCGGCGGGCCAGTTTCCCATCGAGACTCTGGGCCCATTTGAGGATCACCCAGGGCCGGCCGGTTCGGATATGCTTCAGATAGGGAGCGTTGAGCGATTCGGCCTCTTTTCGGCACAGCCCCGCCTCTGTAAAAATCCCTGCCTGCCGAAGTTCTTGGAATCCCCTGCCGCTGACCTTTGGGAACGGGTCTTCCATCGCGGCAATTACTTTGGCAACACCGGCTCCTATAAGGGCTTTCGTGCAGGGGCCGGTTTTTCCGGTAAAGCAGCAGGGCTCAAGGGTCACATAGACTACGGCC
The DNA here is from genome assembly GCA_035378985.1 of Anaerohalosphaeraceae bacterium. Classification (NCBI taxonomy): domain Bacteria; kingdom Pseudomonadati; phylum Planctomycetota; class Phycisphaerae; order Sedimentisphaerales; family Anaerohalosphaeraceae; species Anaerohalosphaeraceae bacterium. The sequence continues at coordinate 139,165 of DAOSUR010000007.1, read as the reverse complement.
CCCCGCGGGTCATTTCCCCGCCGGCGGCAGTCGCAAAGGGCCTCGATTTCGGCGTGCGGCCCCCCAAATTCCCGATGCCAGCCTTCGCCAATCAGCCGGCCGTCTTTGACAATCACACACCCGACCGCCGGATTCGGCTCGACTCGCCCCAGTCCCTGCCGCGCCAGCTCCAGCGCCCGCCGCATGGCCTGTTCTGCATCCATCCGGGCCTCCCGGAAGAGAGATTATTTCAGTCCGAGGGTCTCTTCAAACCCGTACAAAAGATTGAGATTTTGAATCGCCTGACCGGAGGCCCCCTTAATCAGGTTGTCAATGGCCGAGAAAATCACAAGACGGCCCTTCACAACCGTGGGGAAAAGATGGCAGTAGTTGCTCTTGGCCACGTGTTTGAGCGCCGGCGGTTTGGAGAGAACCTGGACAAACGGCTCGTTCTGATAAAAAGACCGATAGAGTTCGAGCAGCTGAGCGGAGGTGACGGCCTTTGTGGGTTCTCCGTAAACCGAAGAAAGGATGCCGCGGTCAAACGGTCCGACATGGGGCTGAAAGAGGATTTCCACGGGCTTGCCGGCCGCATCGGAGGCGACCTGCTCCATCTCCGGCATATGGCGATGGGTCCCGACGCCGTACGGCAGCAGGTTTTCGTTCATTGCCGGAAAATGAAATACAGGGCTCGGATTTTTCCCGCCGCCGGAAACCCCCGTGACGGCATTCACAATAATTCCCTTGGGTTGGATCAGGCCTTCGCGGAGCACCGGCAGCAAAGCCAGCAGGGCGCCGGTCGGAAAACAGCCGGGGTTGGCAATCAGCCGGGCGGAGGAAATCTGCTTTCGATTCATCTCCGGAAGACCGTACACTGCATGAGCCAGGTTTTCCTTATCCGTATGCGGTACATAATATTTTTCATACACGGCCGCATCGCGGAGGCGGTAGTCGGCGCTGAAATCCACAACCTTCAGCCCCGCCGCCAGCAGTTTGGGGACAAATCCCATCGAGACCTTATGCGGCAGGCAGCACAACACCGCCTCGGCTTTTTCCGCCAGTTTGTTCATATCCAGCGGCTCGATGGGCATATCCAGCCGCCCTCGGAGCTGTCCGAAAACCTCCGCCGCCGGCCCGCACTCCTCCGGCAGCGCCGTCAGATAGGTCAATTCAGTCTGAGGATGACGCAGCAGAATCTCAATGGCTTCCAGACCTGTGTAGCCGCTGGCCCCGATAATCGCAACACGAACCATATAAACCCCGTTTCCCTTTCCCACTCAAAATCTGAATTGTGTCGTCCATCCGTTCCGTCAGAGAAACCCACATAAAAAAACCGCCGTATTCCTGCTCCGGCGGTTTTGAAAAGTCGAACCAACAAAACAATTAACGCTTGGAGAACTGGAAACTCCTTCTGGCGCCGGGCTTTCCGGCCTTCTTTCTTTCCACCATTCGGCTGTCCCGTGTCAGGAAATCGCCGTCGCGGAGGACTTTCAGCAAAGACGGGTCATAATCTTTCAATGCCCGGGCAATTCCAAGCTTGACGGCGTCGGCCTGACCGGTTGTCCCGCCGCCTTTGACGTTGACAATCACATCAAACGACTGGAGACCGTTGACCGCCGCCAGCGGGGCGCGAACCGCTTCGCGGTCCTTCTCGAGCAGAAAATACTCTTCGAGCGGACGGCCGTTAATCTCAATTTTTCCGGTGCCGGGTTTGAGGCGAACCCGTGCAACGGAGGTTTTTCGGCGTCCTGTTCCCCACACAAACCCTGCGGCGTCGCGCTTGGCGGGAGCCGCCGGAGCCGTCGAGGTCAGCACCGAGGCACTTTTCTCCAGAATCTTCGGATCAATCAGGTACGTTTCGTTTTCAGCCATAGGTCTGCCTGAATCGCTGTTACAATTCTAATTTCACCGGTTTTTGAGCCGCATGCTCGTGATGAGGCCCTTTGTAAATCTTCAACTTCTTCAACATATGTTCGCTGAGCGGATTTTTCGGCAGCATCCGCTGGACGGCTTTCTGAATCACCCGCTCCGGATGCCGCTGAATCATCCTCGAAAACGGAATAATCTTTTGGCCGCCCGGATAGAGACTAAACGTTGTGTAGGTCTTGGTTTGGGGCTTCCGTCCGGTCAGCCGAATCTTTTCCGCATTCACGACGATTACATAATCCCCTGTATCCACATGCGGGGTATAAATGGGCTTGGTTTTGCCCATCAGAATCATCGCCACTTTGGAGGCCAAGCGTCCGAGCACCTTGTTTTCCGCATCCACAAGCCACCATTTCCGCTCGACTTGGCCTTTTTTTGCCAAAAAACTTTTCATATCAATTCTACTCCCGTCATTTCTCAGAAAGTGAGATATTATAAAGGCAATCACCCCCCTGTCAATGCCAATTTCCTTAAAAAAGCAAAAACAATAAGAAGACAAATATGCTCTACAATGACGCCATCCGTCAGTGGTCTTTGAACTTGGCAGGCTCAATATTCAGCTTTTCGAGCAGCCGATTAAGACGCCGGCGTTCGATACCGAGTATTTTGGCGGCTTCCATCTTGCGTCCTTTGGTGATGCGAAGCGCTTCCTGAACCAGCCGCTGATTGGCCTCATCCAGCGTCGGCAGCGGCGAATCGGTACGGGAGGAACCGCTCATGAAAATCTCCGGCGGCAGGACCGAGGGCTCAATAACCATCCCGCGGCTGAGCACGTAGGCCCGTTCCATCGCGTTGGACAATTCCCGGACATTGCCCGGCCAGCGATAGCGAAGCAGCAGATGCTCCGCCTCCGAAGAGAGCTTTTTGAGCGGCTCTCCATAAAAACGGCTCAGATTCTCCAGAAAATAATTGGCCAACGGCAGAATATCTTCCGGCCGCTGACGCAGGGGCGGAATCTGCAGGTTAATCACATTCAGCCGATAAAACAGGTCCGCCCGGAACTGGTTTTTCTCGACCATCTGCCGCAAATCGCGGTTGGTTGCACAAATCACCCGTACATCAATCTTGTAGGACTGCGTGGACCCCAGCGGCGTGACGGTGCCTTCCTGAAGAACCCGCAGCAGTTTGGCCTGAAGCTCGAGGGGAATTTCGCTGATTTCATCCAGAAAAATGGTTCCGCCGTCGGCGGCGCGGAAAAATCCGAGCGTGTTTTCAACCGCACCGGTAAAACTGCCGCGTACATGACCAAACAACTGGCTTTCGAAAAGCTGGCCGGTCAGGGTGGTGCAGTCCACCGGAATAAAGACCTTATCGGAGCGGTCCGAAAATTCGTGAATCTTGCGGGCAACCATCTCTTTGCCGGTCCCCGTTTCCCCCGTGATGGTGATACAGCACCGCCGGGCTGCTACGGAACGGATGGTCTCTAAAATCGTCTGAAAGGCCTGCGATTGCCCGATTAGAGCCGTCTTTTCCTCACTCAACAGACGGCCGGCTTTTCGAAGCTGCGGCGCATTTTCAGCACAGACTCTCATCTTTGCGGCACGTCCCTGTGCGCGATTGGTTTCGTTGGCACTGGTCATGAAATTACCCCGCCCATCCGAACACACACGTTCCAAACCCTTACTTTCCAGATGAGCGTTCTATAAAAAACATGGGGTGAGAAAACTGATAGGCCTTTTCCCCGCAACAGTTTTCCTCACACCTCCAAAATAATATTCTAATGAGGCCTCTTGGCAAAATCAAGGTGTTTTATAGGACATTTTCAGCAGCCGCCGATCCAAATATACCTATCTCTTTTCATAAAAGAGACTTACACATCCAAACGAAGAGGAGTTCTTTCCGGAATCCCCTTGCTTTTATTGACACCGCAAGCCAAGATCGCTATTGTACGTGTTTTGAAGACCGGAACAGGAAAAGAACAAAACGCCCCGGAAACGAGAGAGCAGAATGAAAATCTCATTGGAATGGCTGCAGGAGTACGTTGACCTCAAAGGTGTCTGCCCGGAAGAAATCGCCAAACAGCTGAGTAATTTGGGGTTTCCGACCGAAAGCATCGAAAAGATTGACGGCGATACGGTTATCGACATAGAAATCACAAGCAATCGCGGGGACTGTCTGAGCCACATTGGAATTGCCAGAGAACTGGCCGCCGCGTATGGCAAACCCCTGCGGCTGCCGGATGCATCGATTCAGGAGTCCGATAGTCCCGTTCAAACGTGGGTGAGCGTGCAAATCGAAGAACCGGAACTATGCCCCCGCTATACCGCCCGAATTATCACCGGCGTGAAGGTGGGACCTTCTCCGGACTGGATGGTTCGCCGCCTTCAGGCCGCGGGGATGCGAAGCGTCAATAATGTCGTGGACGCCACCAACTACGCAATGCTCGAACACGGCCAGCCGCCGCACGCCTTTGATTATGACAAAATCCGCGGCAGAAAAATCATCGTGCGAAAAGCCCTCCCCGGAGAGCGGCTTGTCAGCATTGACGGCACGGATTGTCAGCTGCAGGACTGGATGCTCGTGATTGCCGATGCAGAACGACCGGTGGCTGTCGGCGGCGTAATGGGCGGGCTGGAAACCGAGGTGACGGACAAGACCGCAACCATTCTGCTGGAAGAGGCCTCGTTTGCACCGGTAAGCATCCGCCGGACCTCCCGCCGGCTCGGACTGCCGTCGGAGGCCTCCTTCCGATTTGAGCGGCAGGTGGACACGGAAAACATCGACTGGGCCTCCCGGCGATGCGCCCGGCTGATTGTGCAGGTTGCCGGCGGTCAAATCGCCCGGGGGGTTGTGGACTGCTATCCGGGAAAAACGGCCGCAGCGCCGGTGCGGATGCGTCTGTCGCGGCTCAAACACCTGTTGGGAATCGAGATTCCCGTCGAAAAGGTGCTTGCGATTTTCTCCGGCCTGGGGCTGAATCCGCAGCGGGAAACCGGCGATGTGATTGTCTGCACCCCGCCCAGCTGGCGGCACGACTTGAGCCGCGAAGCCGACCTCATCGAGGAAGCCGCCCGATGCTGGGGCTATGAGAAGGTGCCGGTCGAAAACAAGATTCGAATCACCGCCGTGCCGATGGATGCACGCGAAAAGGTCTGTCAGAAAATCCGGACGTACCTGAACGGCTGCGGTTTCTTTGAAACCATCAATATTACCTTTATTGACAAACAGACTGCCGAGTGCTTCTCCCCCGCACCCGCCGCGGAGCATCTGGCGGTCAGCGATGTGTCCCGCAAGAACACCAATCTGCTTCGCCAAAATCTCATCGGCTCGCTCCTGAATACGATGCAGACCAACTACCACGCCGGCAATATCCCCTGCCGGCTGTATGAAATCGCAGATACGTTCCTGCCTTCCGATAAAAATCAGGTTCTTCCTCTGGAAAAGGCGAAGGTCGCCCTGGCCGCCGATATGGAGTTCCAGGAGATGCGGGGAGTTCTGGAAGGCCTTCTGGAACGGCTGACCTGCCGAGAGGGGCGGTTCGAACCCGCCGGTGCCAAGTGGGCCCAGGGCGGCACGGAGATTTTTGTCGGCGACAAACCCGTGGGCTTTGTCGGCGCCGTGGAGGACGCAATTGCCCGGCGTCTGGATTTAGACAAGGGAATGGTCTGTGCGGCGGAACTGGACCTCGAAGCCCTGATAGACCTGGCCGCAAACGCCAAACCGTCCGCGAAACCGTTGCCGCGATTCCCTGCCATCCGACGAGACCTGTCCCTGATTCTCGACGAACCTGTCCGCTGGGCAGAGATTGAACAGGCCGTTCGTTCGGCGGCTCCGTCGGAATTGGAGGAAATCCGTTTCGGCGGCCTGTATCGGGGCAAACCGATTCCCGCCGGCAAAAAGAGTCTGACGGTTTCTCTTCGATTCCGGGACGACGACGGCACGCTGCGTCACGAGCAGGTGGACCAATTCGAAGCCGCCATTTTGAACGTCCTGAAAGAAAAATTCCGCGCCGAACTCCGAACGGTTTGAGCGGCTAAATCTGCCCGTCCAGAACGGCGGCCAGCCACTGGCGGGCAATCCAGGCATGGGCCCACATCGAGGGGTGGACTCTGTCCTCTGACCAGCGTTCGTCCGGCACCTGACTGCTGAGCTGCTCATAGGCCTTCTGCAGAGGCACCAGAAGGGCCCGATAGTCCCGAGCCAACCGGTGCACGACGTCCAAATAGGCATCCAGGCCCCGCCGCATCGGCTCCTTCAAATCCCGGCAGAAATAGAACGGCTCCATCAGAATCAGACGGCTGCCGAGCCGCTGAACACCGGAAAGCATCTGCCGGAGATTGTCTTCATACTCCGCCGGCGGAACAGGGGTTTTGTGCGGCTCAAGCACCGGTTTGTATCCACGCCACAAATCATTGATGCCGACCAGAATGCTCACCACATCGGGCCGAAGGTCCAGACAGTCTTCTTTCCACCGGGCCAGAAGTTCCCGGGTCGTATCCCCGCTGATGCCGCGGTTTTCAACCTGCAAATCCAGCTCAGGAAATTTGGCCTGCAAGAAACAGCCGGCGAAATGAACATACCCGCAGCCCAGCGGCGCATACGCCTTCTCCCGCCGCAGGGCATCTGTGATGCTGTCTCTGATGAACAAAATTTTCTCCTGGTAATGCCATTTCATTCGAAAAACTCCTGAAAACTATTTATTCGTGTCGAAGGGCTATGATTGGATCCACCTGGGCGGCGTGAATAGCCGGATACAGGCCGAACAAAATCCCGATCAGCATACTAATCAGCAGCGGCAGCAGAATCCCCCACAAAGTCAAAACTGTGGCCATTCCGCTGACCATCGTAATCACAAAGGGGATAAAAATTCCCACCCCCAGACCAATTATCCCGCCGGTCGTGGACAGCACGACCGTCTCAATGAGAAATTGGAAAATAATCTGCCTGCGCTTGGCCCCGATAGCCCGCCGAATGCCGATTTCGCGGGTGCGTTCCGTGACCGAAGCCAGCATAATATTCATAATTCCGATGCCGCCGACCAGCAGACTGATGCCCGCAATCGACCCCAGCACAATATTAAACCGGCGTTTGGTGGCCTCCGCCTGTTTGAGCAGGGCCAGAGGCACACTGATAGTGTAATCTTTCTTTTTATGAAAGCGTTTGAGCATCTGCTCAATCGCCGCTGCTGTAGGTTCCACGTGCTCAGAGGTGTCAATTTGGAGAATCACCTGATGGAGTTCCACCTTTTCCCGTTCCCGCGTTCCGGCCGCCACGCGCGTCTGAATATCGCCGAAATAGCGTCGGGCAACCTCGATTGGAATATAGGCATCCACTTCCTGGTCCGGAATCTGAATATTTCCCGCCTGTCCGCTCTCGCTCCGGACAATTCCGACAATCAGAAAGGAATCGCCGCCGATGCGCAAGGTTTGACCGATTGTATGCTCCGCCGCCAAAAGCCGCCGAGCCCCATACTCCGTCAGTACAGCCACCGGTGCCTGTTTTTCCACATCGGCACTCGTCAAAACCCGCCCGGCAATAATATCCCGCGGAACCAGTTCAAACCAGGACGGCGTAGTTCCTACAACCCGCAGCTCAAGCGAACGCTCTCCCAATCGAGACTCCTTGCGAATGATTTTGGCCGGAGCTGTTTTCTGAACGTTTTTAAAGCTTTCTGAAATCCGGCGATAATCCTCATAGGTCAACCCATACACACTCATAAAAATGCGGGTATTGGTCATAGACTCATCTTCCACGGCTTTGACGGAAGAAATAATGATATTGTTGCTGCCGAGCTTTCGAATCTGCTCGAGGGCTTCTTTGCTGGCCCCCTCGCCGACGGAGAGCATCGCCACAACACTGCCGACACCGAAAACAATCCCCAGCATCGTCAAAAAAGAGCGAAGTTTGTGCAGGAGAAGATTTTCAATGCCGAGAGCAATATTGCGAATCAACCGGGTTTGTCTCATCCGATCCCTCCGTCGATTCGTTCAATTTGGCCGTCCCTCATATGCATTTGATACTGGGCAAAGGCCGCAATATCGGGCTCATGGGTGACCATGATAATCGTTTTCCCGTTTTCATTGAGCTTCTGCAGCAAATCCAGAATCTGAAGTCCGGTTTTCGTATCCAGGTTGCCCGTAGGTTCATCGGCAAAAATAATCTGAGGGTCATTGGCCAGTGCCCGCGCAATGGCAACCCGCTGCATCTGGCCGCCTGATAATTCCGTAGGACGGTGATTCAGACGCTCCGCCAGTCCTACCTGTTCCGCCAGGTACTGAGCCCGCTCACTGCTCCGGCGGGCATCCCACCCGAGATAATAAAGAGGCAATTCAATATTCTTCTGCACCGTCAGCTGCGGAATCAGATTGAAACTTTGAAAAATAAAGCCGATTCTTCGCAGCCGCAGGTCGCTGAGTTCATCATCACTGAACGTACTGATATCCTGTCCATCGAAAAAATAATGCCCCTTTGTCAGTCGATCCAGACACCCCAGAATATTCATCATCGTGCTTTTGCCGGAACCGCTGGGCCCCATAATCGCCCAAAAACTGCCTGGGGCAAACGATGCATTCACACCCGCAAGCGCCCTGACTTCCTGGCGGCCCATTTTGTAAATCTTCCATGCATCCGTCAGGCGGATTATCTCTGAATTGCCTTTTGGATTGGAGACCCCGGAGCTCATGGCCGACCTTCTCCAGATGAACCCGCCTGCGGCTCCTGAGAAGAGCGGTTCTGTTCGTCAGACGGCTGTTCCTGCGGCCTGGCCTGCTCAAAGCGTCTCCGCATCTCCTCCCGCTGTTCCGGGGTCATACTTTCAAAGCGGCGGCGCATTTCCTCCCGCTGCTCCGGCGTCATATTTTCAAACCGACGACGCATCGAATCTCTCGTCGGGGAGGAAGCATCCTGTGTCTCGGGCCTGGTTCGACGACGCGAGCCCTGGTTTTCCGTCCCTCCCTGCTGAGGGTCCGCCGCCGACGGCTGAACTCTGCCGGCGTCTTCCAGCCGCTGACGAATTTCCTGAGACACCTGACCATCCGTCTGAACGGAAGAAAAACCTGCCGCCGGGGCCTCCGCCTCTTTGAGCGGCGGATTCAGCAGCACTTTTTCCCCTTCCTTAAGCCCTTCGAGGATATGAATCATCCGGTTATTATCCAGTCCCACCTTCACCGGACGTGCTTCGATTGCAGAACCCGTAAGCACATACACAGTGGGCTGACCGCCCACCTGAATCACAGATTGGATCGGAATATACAAAGCATCTTCATAATGGGCCACGATAATTTCGGCCTTGCAGCTCATTCCAGTCCTCAAGGCGGGCTCTTCTCCCTCAATGGATATCTGCGTGTTGTAGACTTTTAAATCCGGGTTCATCCACATACTTTGAGCATCCGGCAGCGGTGCAATGGAATCTACTTTGCCCATAAATCTCCGTCCCGGCAGTGCATCAACGGTAATCACAACCGGCAGGCCCGGATGCACTTTCTTTAAGCTCGCCTCATGGACATTGACTTCTGCAATCGCTGAATACCCCAACGGCAGATAAATCAATTCCTGCCGTTCGTGGACTTCCTGCCCTTCCATCAGCGGTTCCTGTCCTCCTCGGAAACCGCCGCGCTGGGCACTGGTCGCATAAATCACCAAACCATCCGCCGGAGCATAAAGCTTGGTTTTCCTCAGCTGGTCCTCCAGCTTGGCCAAACGGTCCTTTTGCTGATTATATTCGGCCTGCCGGGCTTTCAGTTCGGCCTCCGCCTGCACCACCGATGCGTTGGCCTTCCGAACCGTTCGTTCATAAGCCATTTCGGCCTGCCGAATATCGCTCTCCAGCTGCTTGACCCTTCGAAGATACGTAAAGTTCTGGAGCAAATCTCGGCTGCTGATAGCCAACTCCAAGTCCAACTTCCGCCGTGTTACGGCCAGCTGGTCTGCTTTCAGTTCATTCTCAGAAATATATTTTTCCTCCCAAAGCTTCTGAGACCAGGCAAGGGTATCTTGAGCTCTTTCCAGCTCTTCCTCCGCCAACTTGATTTTGGCCTCGGCATCTCGAAGGAGATTCGGATATTCACCTTCTTTGTATTGCTTCAAATCCTCCCGGGCAAACTCAAGAGTCAGCAGGGCCGCGTCTTTATCGCTCTCGGCCTGGTTGCGTACAACCTCCAAATTCTCTCTGGCATTTACAAAAGCGGCCTCGGCATTCTGAACCTGTATTTCCTGCCCGATTTTCGCATCAACCAAAGAACTGGCATCCAATTCCACCAGCAAGTCGCCGGCTTTGACGCGGGTCCCCTCCTCAATCAGATAAATTATGGACGTGCGTCCTTCCACCTCGTTTTTGATGATGATTTGATCCTTGGCTTTAATGGTGCCGGACTGAAGCACGCTGATGGTCAGGGGACCCCTCTGAACAGGGAAAACAGCCATGGTCTGGGTTGATTCCTTACGGGAAGCAAATAAATAAACGCCTCCTGCGAGCAAAAACAAGAAAACCAGCGCCGCAATAAGAATGCCCTGGTATTTTTTAGCGGGTTTCTGAGCCAGATTGAGTTTCATAAAGAACCTCCGGAGCAAACTCCTTCCATAAACCTTTTTCATCGACCTGCAAAACCCCCATGTCCCGCTGCAGATTCAGCTCGGCCAATCGATAATTAATAATAGCCGCCGTCAGCTGATTCTGGGCGCTGAGCAGGGCATCCTGAGCATCCAGCAAATCCCGGATTTGAGCACGGCCTGCATCCAGAAACATCTTGGTGCTTTTCTGGCGTTTTTCCGCGACGGTCACCGCCTTGGCCTGGATTTTGACCTGCTCCCGGGATTCTAGGAGTGTGCGAAGCTGATTCCGAATAGATAACTTGATTGAATCCTCCGTTTGCTGGAGATTCCGAACCGCCTCCTCCAAAGCTAAAAAACTTTTTCGATAAGCATTACGCTCCGCCGTCCGTTCTAACGGAAGATTCAGATTCAGCAATGCGGTATAACGCCCCCGGTCGAAGTCCAGCCGAGCATCTTCTGAGCCGGCCGAGCCCAGCGAACGTCCGCTGCCCCAGCCGGCGGACCCTAAAAACGTCAGCTCCGCTCCTAACCGGTCCGCCTTGACAATCACATCCCTTTGAGCATCATACACGCGTCCCTGAATCACCCACAAATCCGGACGTTTCTCAAAAGCGGTTTTGACGGCAATCTCCTCCGGCAGTTCAAAGGGACCTGCATCTTCATTGGAAGGCGGCTGCGGTTCAATAGGCGCATCGGCAGCCGGGAAAGCCCCCTCTTTTCCAACTCCTCTCCCGGACAAATCCGAATAAACAAAATAATTCTTATAAACCTGCAGCTGATCCAAATCCTTCCGGTCCAATTCAATCTTCGCATCCGGCGGCAGCCCTAACCGAATTTTGAAGGAATCCAGACGCTGCTTGTAAGACTCCACGGCCCCAATCCATTGCGCACGGGCACTGAGTTCCCGCTGAACCGCCTGGTCCACCTGAATTTCCGGCAGGCGGCCGGCATCCGCAAGGCGGCGCGACTGCCGTGCAGATGCCACAGCGCTGATATAGTTCTCGCGGCTGTTTCGCACCTGGTCAAATTGGCGAAGCACGGCAAGATAATCGCTGGCAATCGAAACGGCAAATTCGCTCTTGTACCGTTCAAACTGCCAAATGGCATACATCACCTGCCGTTCGGCTTGAAGAAGAGGTTCGGCCACAATATGCGGTCCCGACCCCCGGAGAAGAGGAACGGAAATGCTCGCATCCGCCGTAAGCCCCAGGGAAGAAGCCCCCCCGAGGGTCAGAAGATTCACCAAATCGGCTGCAATTCCCGCACTGACTTCCGCACCGCTGGTCAGTTTTCGGGAGGCACTGAGTTCCCCGCTGTGAACAAATCCCCTTTGCGGAGACAGACCAGTTCGATTTTCTTCATAATAACTCTTGGCCGCTCCGGCAAAAAGCGTGCGAAATTCGTTGCGGGCCAGGTCTAAATCCAGGGCCGCCGAAAAAATGGCTTCTTTTCTGGACTGATACTCGAAATTATTCGCCGCCCCGATTTGCAACGCATCCATTAAGGAAAGGGTAATCACCTGATTAGGGTCGGCCGCATTCGGCTCTGAGTCCGATTTGGCAAAGGGGTAATCTTTTTCAGGCCAGTGGGCAATCGGCTCTAAACGATCCGTGCCGAGGGCTGCTGGAGCAGAAACCGGCAGGGCCTGAATCTCAATCAAACGTCTTCGAAACAAATCACTCGGCCGTTCTATTGCAAAAGGTTCTGTTCTCCCGAGCGACTCTAACTGCTTTTCTTGAATAATCCTATAAGAAATTTCGTCCGCTTTCTTTCGATAATCGGACGGGGTTTTACACCCCCCAATGAAACCTGCCACGGGGACAAAAAGCACACCCCACACATACCAAGTTTTGTACTGGCCAAACCAATTCATCATCGTTGTTTTCTATCTTCAAATCCCCTTCATATACGAAAACAAACCTTATTTTTATTGCAGGAAAACCGCAATATTTATTTTCCGGAAAACCGACGGATTCATATCAAGAGCCATAACATCCACTATTTGGCTGTGGGATAAAATGGGATTCATAACTTTTTTTTCAGCAAATATCATTTGATAGCCGAATCGCAACACCCCCCATATAATGGGATAAACCTTGCCCTTGAGCCACAATATATAGTTTTTTATTTTCTTGTCATTTAATCTGCCCAAAAAAGCACGAAACTTTTTTAAAAATTTTGGTTTTGACACGAAAATAATAATGTGGTATTGTCCCCCATAAAAGTTAAGAAAAGTAGGAAGAAATAGCAAAAAATCCCATGGTTATGCTAACAGGCGAGTCCGAGCATATCATTGATGAAAAAAACCGACTTTTCATCCCCACCAAACTCCGAAGCAAGGTGGACGCTGAAAAATACGGCAGCGACTGGATTCTCGCCCTGAGTATTGATGGGATTCTTTGTCTTTATCCGGAAAAATGCTACAAAGAGGTGCTAGCCGAATTGGCTGCGGATAACAGCATTCCGGAGGACGATTTTGTCCTTATCGAAAGACTGTATTTTGCATTCTCATCTTTCGTCGAATTTGACAAACAGGGACGGCTTTTGATTCCTGAGAAACTGAAAAAACGGGCGAATCTCGGCAATAAATTAACCCTGCTTGGTGTCCGGGACCACATTGAAATCTGGAACACCGAAGAGTGGGAACGGTTTGTAGCGGAAAAAGCCGCCGGATTTGAAAAACACCTGATGCGGGCCCGAAAGTCGCTTCTTCAAAAGCAGACCCAGGAATCCGTCTATCCCGAAGAGGAAAATCTGCAAACAACGGAGGAATAAATCAATGAAAACCGCTGAAGCCATACGGATGCTTCAAAAGGTTCTGCAAGGGAGCCGGCCGCTGGATGAGCAAATCCTTTGCAGTCTGAACTGCCTGGAAAAGCAGCTCGAGACCCTCAAACGAAAAAGTGCCCTGTTTGAAAAGATTTCTTTTTCCGAAGAGATAGAGCGGCTTACCGAACAGGTGGTAATGGCCGCTGCCCACTAAACAATACCAAGGATGGGTATTGAGATGATGCACAACGACTGGGCGAATGCCACGGAGGAACATTCGCCCGGTCATATTCCGGTTCTTTGTAAAGAATTAGCCGAGCGAATCCGGCTGCCCAGGGACGGGCGGGTTGTGGATGCAACCATTGGCTACGGAGGCCACAGCCGGCTGTTCGGCGCCCAATTGGGCCCTGAGGGGATGATTCTTGGTCTGGATGTGGATCCAAAATGCATCAAAAGGGCCCAATCTTTTACAAACGGTCTGCCCTGCAAAGTCGTGCTGGTTCGGGAAAACTTTGCAAAACTTCCCGAGGTGATGAAAGAGCACGGAATCCAACAGGCGGATTTTATTATGGCCGACCTGGGAATCTGTTCGGCTCAGATTGAAGACACCGAAAGAGGACTGAGTTTTCAGGCCGATATGCCGCTGGATATGCGGCTGGATGAGCGCTTATCCATTACGGCCGCTGATTTGGTCAATCAATTGGATGAGACGGCACTGGCGGATTTGATTTACCGTTATGGGGAAGAACGGGCTTCCCGGAAAATCGCTCATTGTATTGTTCAGTCAAGACAACGGCAAAGAATCACAACAACCGGCCAACTGGCTTTGATTATCCAAAAAGCAGTGTCCAGACCGGAACGGAGGGGCCTGCGACGGCTGCATCCGGCCACGCGAACGTTCCAGGCCCTTCGAATTGCGGTAAATCGCGAACTGGAATGTTTAGAGGCATTGCTGGAAGCCGCCCCGAATCTCTTGAAAATCGGCGGCTTTCTGGCAATCATCAGTTTTCACAGCTTAGAAGACAGACTTGTAAAAAACAACTTTCGAAAAAATAAGATGAATGGTATTTATCATATTCTGACTCCAAAACCGATTACAGCCGGAGCGGAGGAGCGGCGTGCCAATCCCCGCTCACGAAGTGCAAAACTGAGAATCGCCCAACGGATATAGAAAAAAGTTTTTTATAAAAACAGAAAGGCGCTGACTATGACTGCGGACGGGAAAATCGGATTGCTGATCAGTTTTCTGTTTATTGTCACCATTGCTTTTCTGATCAACGGACCTGTCGGTTTTTTCAAAACAGACAAACCGGTTATCGAAACAGCTGTCCAGGTCCCTCCAAGCCGCTCTATTCTGATTGAGCAGGCGGTTGAACAGGTTGCTCGGGAACTTGAACCCGAGCCCCTTCGGCAAACAGAGCCCCCCACGGAGAGCCGTGTTTTAACACCTGCACCGACAGCCCAGCTCCAGCCCGTTTCTGTACCGAGCAGTCCTTCCGCCCCGGAAGCCCCCGCTGCATCGCCTGCAACCACCGCCGCTGTTTCTACTCCTCCTGCGGCTGCGGCTTCTCCTGCACCTTCGACGCAGTTTCATATCGTCCAAAAAGGCGAAAACCTCGCTGTTATTGCATCCCGTTATTACGGAAAAGAAAACGGCAACACACGAGCCGTCATCCAAAAACTTTACCAGGCCAATCAGCATATTCTCACTTCTCCGGATTCCCTCCGAATCGGTGACAAGCTGATCATCCCGCCGCTGGACAAGGGAATTGCCAATACCGGACAGACCTCGTCTCCAAAACCGGAAAAGGTACTCCTCGAAAAATTCAAAAACGTTTTGGAACCGGCTTCCTCCGAACGCACCTCGACGCGCTACATTGAGTATGTCGTTCAGCCGGGAGACCGTCTGTGGACGATTGCGCTGCAGTACCTTGGAGACGGAAACCGTTACCGGGAAATTGTTCAGCTAAACCGGGACCAAATTTCCGACCCGGAGAATCTGCCCGCAGGGATTCGTCTGAAAATCCCTGCACGATGAGGATTTTTATGATTTCAAGGGCACGCCTGAGGTATGTAATCTTTGTGATAACAGCCGCGCTGATTGCAACCACGCATCTGCGCATCAGCGTTTCGCGGATGTTCCATCAGGCACGGCAGGCCCAGATTCGCCAAACACACCTCCGCCAGCAGCTTTGGAAAAAACAGCTTGAGCTGGAAGGGCTCCTCCAGCCGCAGAAAGTGCTTCCGTACCTTCCGGAGGAAACCTCTCCATGAATTTTCCCGACCATGCTCCGACACGAATTTGGTCCGGCATCATCCTGGTTTGTGTCTTCCTCCTGGCCGGACTTACCGGTTTAGGGGGGCGTCTGTGGGACCTCCAATTCCAGCGGAAAGACCTTTACGAGAAAGCCAGCCGCACCCAGCGATATGCCGTCGTTCGCCAGCAGCCGCAGCGAGGCCTGATAGCTGACAGAAAAGGACGGATTGTGGCCGCCAGCACAATGATTTATAACGTATTCGGAGAGCCCCGCCGTCTTCTGCAGAATGAACAGTACAAACTGGCCGCTGAGACTCTTCAATCAATTCTGAATATCCCGGGCTCTGAAATCGCCGAACAGATTCTGGAAGCAAAAAATCCGGGATTTCTGCGGCTTGCCAAAGACATTACCCCGGAACAGCAGCAGGCCGTTCTTCATGCCCGCCTGTCCGGTATTGGAATTGAAGAGGCATGGATTCGGTCCTACCCTGCCGCTGCCCTCTGTTCCCACGTTGTCGGCTTTGTCGGCGGCGAAGGACACGGTTTGGCGGGCCTGGAGCTGAAATACGATTCCGTTCTGGCCGGCAAGGGCGGACAAGACATTTACGTGGTCGATGTGTTTCGAAGACCTATTGCGGCTTACCCCGAAGGGCGAACTCCTCTTCGAAACGGAGACAATCTCGTTTTAACCCTTGATATCGTGATTCAGGAAATTGTGCGAGAGGCCCTTCAGAAACAAATCCGGGAATATCAGGCCGAATCCGGCGTTGCTTTAGTCATGGACCCCTGGACGGGTGCAATCCTCGCATGGGTTTCTTTACCTGATTTTGACCCGCAGCAATTTTCTAAAACCCCTCCTGAACATCTGAAAAACCGAATTTTGTCAGACCCTTACGAACCCGGCAGCATCTTCAAACCCATCGTTGCCGCCATTGCAATTGACAGCGGCGCTGTCTCCAAAGAAGAAAAGTTTGACTGCGAAGACGGCTACTGGAGCAAATACGGCGGCATCCATGAATTCGGAAACCACCGGTTCGGCCTTCTCAGCGTCCGAGAAATCATTCAAAACTCCAGCAATATCGGAATGGCGAAAATCGGCTTAAAAACAGGACCCAGAAAACTGTATGAAGGTCTTCGGCTTTTCGGGTTCGGACAGCCGACCGGAATAGACCTGACAGGCGAAGAACCCGGTCTGCTGCGTCCGACGCAAAAATGGAGCGGCTACAGCCCAACCCGAATCGCCTTCGGCCACGAAATTTCCGTTACCGCCCTGCAAATAGCCCGCGCGTATTGTATTCTCGCAAACGGCGGCACCCTGATTCAGCCCCATCTGGTCCGCGCGACTATCAACCCGGAAGGACAAGTAACGGATGTTACCCCTTCTTTGGTTGGTTCCGGTTATATTGTACGGCCGGAAACCGCCCGATGGATAGTCCGGGAAGCACTGCGAAGCGTAGTTACCCATGGGACCGGCGACCAGGCCGCCATCGAAGGACTGGAAGTCTTCGGCAAAACAGGAACCGCAAATATTGCCCTGCCTACAGGCGGTTATGACACAAGCAATTATGTCGCTTCTTTTGTCGGAGGGGCCCCCGCCGACAATCCCAAAGTGATTATTCTGGTTTCTATCCGAAAACCCAACCGCTCTTTGGGCAAGGGCTACAGCGGCGGACGAGTCGCAGCACCGGTCTTCAAGGAAATCCTCGAAAAAACGCTGACGTATCTGGACAGCGATCTTTAAGTTAAGCACGGGCAAAGTCTTCCGCTTTTCAGCGAGGACGAGGACGCTGGCCCACAGGGGTGCGAAGTTCAAGATACTTGACTTTGCCTTGGAGAGTATACCCATTCTGGGAATAAAAGGTATAAAGAACAGAAAGTTTTTCTGTCTCATCCGCCTCCAAATACAAAGCCGCCTTTCCATAGGGGGCTCCCCAGTAAATGGGCGTCCCGTCCTTGGCCCCAAGAACAATCTGCGGCTCTGAAGTCTTTTTCCCCCGGACCCAATTGCTGACATCGATAAAAGCAATCTCGTTCCGCAAGGGTTTATCTGAACAGCATTTTTGGTCCATTCGCTCCAGGATTTCCAGCAGAACCAACACAGCGGACACTTCCTCTGCGGGGCAATGTTGGCCGGGTTTTCCGATTCGTTCCTGCGGCAGCCCTTTTAATTCCACCACCTGAAGCGAGGGCAGCTCCGGGGCATCCATCACCATTGCCTGAGAATCCAGATAAAGCCAGCGGTCTGTACCGACCTTCACACGCAGCAGAGGTTTGCGGTAAACCGCCTCCACCCTCAGACGGCTGGGAGTGACCCGCACACGCACATCCTCCAGCCAGGAAAATGCAGAAAGTTTTTCAGAAACTTGTCGAGCGGAGCGTTCATCGAGAGCAAACAAACCGTTTCCAACAGATGCCTTGATTGCCTCAATCCATCCGGATTCCACCCATTCAGGCACATTGACTAATTCCAGCGGTCCATACTTTTCCGCCTGAGGATATTCTGATTGGATATAGCGGTTTAGATATCCGAAGCTGAGTACAATCCCTGTCCCTACCAGAATCCAGAAACACAACGAAAAAGCCACCCGCAGCCGAAGGGACCAGGAACCGGATTCTTTCTCCGCCGTTCTGCCTGCCGTCCGGTTTTCCGAGCCCCGGAAACGGCCCAATATCCCCCCTGTTCGGCCGGATTGACGCTCTTTTTTCCTGAACACCGTTTTCCTCCATCAACCCTTCTTGTGAAAATCCAGCCAAGCCGTTTCCAGAATCTTCAAACACAACTGAGTCGGGTCCAGCCCGGCCCGCGCCGCCGCCATCGGCAGCAGGGAATGGCTCGTAAAACCCGGCAGCGTATTGATTTCCAAAACCCAGGGAGTCCCTTCCGAATCAATAATCATATCCACCCGTCCGAAATGCCGACATCCGAGAGCCCGGAAACTGTCCATGGCTGTTTTCTGAAAAAACTCAACCTGATGCACATCGGAAAAAGTATCAAACAGAAACTCCGTCCGATCGTCTATGTACTTAGCTTGATAATCATAAAAACTCTGCTTCGGACGAATTTCAATCACAGGCAAAACCATCCGGTCCACAATTCCGACTGTAATCTCTCGCCCCCGGATAAACCGCTCCACCATGCAATCTCCAAAAAGTCCGGAGCATTCACGAGCCGCCCGAAGGGCCTCCTGAGGGGTTCGGGCAATTTGAACCCCTACACTGCTGCCCTGCCGCAGAGGTTTTACAACAAATTGTTCCCCTCCCAGACCGGCAATCGCCTCCAGAAGAGCGTGTTCCTCTGTATCCGGCTCCACATAAACCGCCGGAGCCGTTGGAATGCCCCATTCACGAAATCGCTTCTTGGCAGCCCATTTGTCAAAAGCCAGACAGCTGGAAGCCGAATCAGAACCCGTATAAACCAAGTTTTTCTCTTCCAGAATCTTCTGAAGATGACCGTCTTCCCCGAATTGACCGTGCAGAATCAGGAAAAAAATGTCTATATCGGGGTCGTCCAGAATGGACAAATCATCCGGATGAATGTCCGCAAAGCGCACATCCAGGTCTGTTTTCTTGAGGGCCTGATACACATTCTGCCCGCTCTGAAGACTAACCGGACGTTCTTCGCCGATTCCCCCCGCCAAAACGGCTACCGTCTTAAATGGTTTTTTACAATATCTCATTCTGATTTCCTGAAAAACACGAAGCGATATTCCGGCCCCAACCCTGCAGAAACTACCCCCCCTACCAGATTTCAATTTCCAGTTCGAGCTGGACGTCAAATTTTTCCCGAACCCGGGTGCGGACCAAATCAATCAATTGTCTGACATCGGAACTGCGGCACCCCTTTTCGGCGATGATGAAATTGGCATGCTTTTCACTGACTATCGCCCCGCCGATCTGAGTCCCTTTCAAGCCGGCCCGGTCGATTAAAGCACCGGCTGAAAGACCTCGCGGATTTTTGAAAATACAGCCGGCGTTGTGCGTATCCAGCGGCTGCGTATTTTTCTTGTATATCCATACTTCTTTGACAACCTGCAGAAGCGATTCCGGATCCGACTCCGTCAGCTCAATCGCGGCTTCCAGAATCAGCTTGGCTGTGATATTGGTGTTGCGATAATCAAAAACAAGCTCCGGTTTGGCCTTTTCAAAAATCTGGCCGTCCATGTTCATTACGGTAACACTTTGGACCACAGACCCCAAATCCCCAAAACGACCCCCGGCGTTCATTCGAACCGCCCCTCCAACAGACCCCGGAATCCCTGTCAATGCCTCCAACCCTGCCAGTCCTTTTCGGACCGATTCGAGAACAAGTTTGTTCAAGTTGGCCCCCGCACCGGCCCTCAGGGTAGTCCCTTCAAATTTAAAATCACAGAAAACCGGGTTCTCCAGCCGAATCACCGCCCCCCGAACCCCGTCATCTCCCACAAGCAAATTCGAACCGAATCCGAGCACCCGAACCGGCAGCTGGTTCTCCCGGCAGCGGCGAAGAACCTCGGCGATCTGCTCCCGGTTTTGGGGAGTAACCAGATAATCCGCAGGCCCGCCCAGACCATACCACGTATAAGGTGCTAAGGGGCACTTTTCCTTAACAATGTGTTCTAAGCCACTGAAGATATTCATCGGCTACCTTCCAGATTGTTCCGGCACCCATGGTTACCACCAAATCGCCGGGCTGTACATACTCTTTCAAATAGGAAACAATGCCGGGAAAATCCCGAATAAAAACCGCCTTACTTCCGCTTTGGCGAATCCGTTCAACCAGAACTTCTGCATTCACCATTTTTCGGCTCTCGGCGGTATCCCGAACAAAATAGATTTCCGGGACTATCGTTGTATCGGCCAGATTAAAACTTTCTGCGAAATCATCAAGCAAAAAACGCGTCCGACTGTACTGATGGGGCTGAAAAACACACCACAAGTGTTTCAGATGATACCGCTCTCGAATGGCCAAAAGCGAAGCCCGAATCTCTGTAGGATGATGCGCATAATCATCCAGCACAACAACCCCGCCCACCTGACCTTTCAGCATCAGACGTCGGTCAATTCCCGTAAAGCCCCCTAAATGTTCCAGGACTGTTTCCACAGATAAGCCGGCCGCCAGAGATGCCGAGATAACAGCCAAGGCATTGTCGACATTGTGGATGCCGGGAATCGACAGACGAGCCAGCCCCAGAACCGTCCCCCGTTCACACAGCTCGAATTCATAAAAACCTTCCCGCAAATAAAGCCGCCCTGCTGACAAATCACACGAGTCAGTGCGTCCAAATGTTCGAACCTGAACCTGTCCATTCAGCCGGCGAAGCAGACGAAGGGTATTTTTGTCCTGGCCGTTGGCAATCAGCACACCTCCCGGCCGAATGCCTCCGGCAAAATCCGTAAAGGCATCTACGATTTCTTCTTCGTCTCTGTAGTAATCCAGGTGGTCCTGCTCGATATTCAGAATCACCCCGATAGAAGGCCGAAGATTCAGAAAACTTCGGTCATATTCACAGGCCTCCGCCACAAAAAAAGGCCCGTTTCCAATCCCGCTGGACCCCCCCATCTGCGGCACATGGGCGCCAATCAGAAAGGTCGGCGACCGACCGGCCTTTTCGAGCAGATACGCAATCCAGGCGCTGGTCGTGCTCTTGCCGTGGGTGCCCGCCACCGCAATCCCCTGATACTCGCCGAACAGTTTACCCAGCATCTCCGCATACTTGTAAATGCGGATTCCCAGTTCCCCGGCTCGGGCCAGCTCCGGATTGCCGGCCGGAATGGCCGCACTGATTACCACGGCATCCGCATCCGGCGGGATATTGTCCAGACTGTGCCCCAGACAAATCCGGATTCCCATCGAGGCCATCTCCTCCAGCACCGCACTGTCGGCCATATCGGACCCGGAAACAACGGCCCCGTGCTTGAGCAGCATCTTGGCCAGCCCGCTGGTCCCAATCCCGCCGATGCCGATAAAATGAAATTTTTTGCCATGGAACGATTCCATATCTTCTCCGCAAAAACAACGATTCTTTATACCCCTCCCTTTATGCTGATTCAACTTCAATCCGGCGTAAAACGGCATATTCGGGCAGGGAATCCGGCAGTTCCAAACAGTCCCCGTTTTTGGCCGTCTCTGAGACCGTCCCGTCCGTATGTTTCAGCGGCTGGGGCATTCGGACGCTGGACAGCCGTCCGCCGGGAGCGAGCACCTCAAACGTTTCCCCGGAACAAATTGTATTTCGAACACGAAGGGTGCACCCGTCCGGCCGCGTCTGGAAAACGTTGGCGACGAACCGGCTGGTTCCCTCCGACACACTTTTTTCCCAGGAATAATTCTCCGGCAAAAACGAGCCCTTGATAAAACCGGCTGTATAGCCCCGATTGGGGACGCGATTGAGCCAGTTGAGAGCCTGTTCTTTTGTGAAGGATTTTCCGTCCAGCAGCTGCCGGTAAAAAGAGACCACAGTCGCAATGTAATGAATGGATTTCATCCGCCCCTCTATCTTAAAAGACGAAATCCCCAGCTCCGTCAGCTGCGGCACATATTCAAACAAGGCCAAATCCCTCGAATTGAACAAATACAGGCCTCGATTGTCTTCAAAAACCGGCATATATTTTCCCGGCCTGTTTTCTTCCACCAGGAAATATTTATATCGGCATGGATGCTTGCATTCCCCCCTGTTGGCCCGGAAACCAGTCATATAGTCACTGACGGCACAGCGGCCGGAGTAGGAAAAACAAACAGCTCCATGAATGAAAACCTCCGTTTCCATCCGGCCGTTCACGTGATTTTGAATCTCGGCCAGCTTCTCAAGAGATAACTCCCGAGCCAGAATGACCCGGTCTGCGCCCAATTCTTTGTAGGCCAGAGCGGTCTGCCAGCTGAGTGTATTGGCCTGAGTACTGATATGAATCGGGACTTTGAATCCTTTTTTTCTCAGAGCAGTCAACACCCCTATATCAGAAACGATAACTCCATCCACTCCCATTTCCTCAAGAGCAAAAGCATCATTCAAAAGACGAGTATATTCATCCGAAAATGGGAAAATATTGAGTGTTGCATATCCCTTTTTACCTCTTTTATGAAGATATAGAAGACCCTCTTCTGCGTCTTCTAACGAAAAATTGCCTGCAAAACTCCGCAAAGAACCAAATTCCAATCCAAAATAGACAGAATCAGCCCCATAGGCCACTGCCCACTTCAATTTTTCGAGAGTTCCTGCAGGAGCAAGCAATTCGGACATATAAATGAACCTCAACAACGAAATATAGTATTATTTGTCAACCAGAAATCACTACAACGATATTTTTAATCATTTTTTAGGAAAAACCTTAAGAAATTAAAAAATTTTTCGAAAAGAGGTTGACCAAACAGTCAGATATGACTATATGGTCATTTATATGATTCTTAACGCTGAAAAGAAGAGTTTAACCCGTTCCGACAAAAGAGCGGACAGAACAAGAAAGAAACTTGAGGCAGCCGCATTGGAAGTCTTCACGGAATATGGACTCGATGCGACTACAATAGAGGATATTACACAAAGAGCTGATCTTGGAAAGGGGACATTTTACCGTCATTTTAAGGACAAAGAGGAAATTGCGACTTTTCTTGTCGATTTGTCCATCGATGAATTATTGGAACGTCTTCGCAGCACCAATAAACACATTACTACTCTTCATGATGCCTTGGAACACCTGCTGGACGCCCATTACAAATTCTTTTTGGAAGAATATGAAAAGTTTATCCTTTTATTCCAGGGAAGATTATTGGTAAAACTGGAGCGAAGGATTTCCGAAAAGATGGAAGGCCCTTATGACCGATATCTTCGTGAACTGGAAAAGATTTTATCTCCGTTTGTCGGAGAAAAGATTGACCCGATGAAAATTCGGCGGCTGGCCTGTGCCGTTGCCGGTTTTGTTTTCGGCTTTTTCTCGTTCGCAATGATTGGGATGGAGATGGAACAGGTTGAATCCAGTATCCAGCCGCTGCGTCAGAATTTTGTGCGGAGCTTGTCTTCTTTTTTGGGACAACTGCCGGAAAACAATAAAGAAGAAAAGAAATCAAACAACTTTTAAGGGAACCAGTGTATGCAGCCTCAATTGATTGCACCTGCTGTAGAACGAGAAGATGAGCAATCTTCTGAACCTCCGAGTAGAATGAGGGCGGATGAGCCGCCCTCCCTGTCTGTTCCAGAATCTTCCTTAAAATCCCCTGCGGGCTCCCAATGGAGCGACTGGCGATGGCAAATCCGCAATCGAATCCGCACGCTCGAACAGCTTTCGGCCTACCTGCCTGGTTTGTCCGAGCGGGCTGATTTGAAAGCGGTGATTGCCAAGTATCCGATGGCGATTACGCCGTACTATGCTTCGCTCATCCGCAAGCCCGATTTATCGGACCCGATTTTCCGAATGAGTGTCCCGAATCCTCAGGAGCTGTCGGACCCGCCCTGTTTGAGCGAAGACCCGCTGGAAGAACATATCGACATGCCGGTCCCCGGGCTGATTCACCGGTACAAAGACCGGGCGCTTTTGATCGCCACCACCACCTGCTCGATGTACTGCCGACACTGTACACGCAAGCGAATCGCCGGCACTCGGGAAACTGCAATTTCCTCCCGCCGGCTCCGGCAGGTGGTTGAGTACCTGCAAGCCCATCCGGAAATCACCGATGTGATTATCTCCGGAGGCGACCCGCTGACCATGGCGGATTCCGCTCTCGAATCCGTCCTTTCCGCCGTCCGTTCCGTAAAAACGGTTCAGGTAATTCGGATCGGAACCCGCGTTCCGGTAGTGCTGCCGATGCGGATTACCGATGAGCTGGTGCAGATGCTCCGGAAATATCACCCGCTCTGGATCAATACCCACTTCAATCATCCGAATGAACTGACGCCTGATTCCGCAGCGGCCTGCACCAAACTGGCTGACGCGGGCATCCCGCTGGGCAATCAATCTGTTCTGCTGCGGGGTGTAAACGACCAGCCGCAAATCCTCGAAGAACTGTATCGCGGACTGGTGCGTATCCGGGTTCGTCCTTACTATCTGTACCAGTGTGACCTTGTGCGCGGGGTTGAACATTTCCGCACCTCGGTGCGTGCAGGCATTGAAATCATGGAATACCTGCGCGGCCGCATCAGCGGAATCGCCATTCCAACCTTTGTGGTTGATGCTCCGCACGGCGGCGGAAAAATCCCGGTTCTGCCCAATTATGTGGTTTCCATGAGTCCGACCCACACCGTATTGCGAAACTATGAAGGGCTTCTGATTCACTACCCGGAACCCGGTGTGGAAACAAAGCCGGATGAGCAAACAGAACTCCACGGAATGCCCGGTGTCTGGGAACTGGCGGCAGGCAAAGCTTCGGTTATCCAGCCGGCGCGAACCCTGCGGGGCCAGCGGAGGGAAAAAATCCGCAATCGAAGCGGGTTAGAGTCAACCGGTTTTCTCTTCGATTAAGGAGAAAAACATTCCCGGCAGGGCTCACCGAGCATCAGGAAAACGAAATCGTATGAAAAAACGAATCGGTCTTGTCTATGACTTGCGGAGAGACTATCTATCCGCCGGCTTTACAGAGTCTGATGTTGCTGAATTTGACACCGACAGCACTATCGACTGGCTGCATCAAACCATCGAATCCCTCGGCTATGAGGTTGAACGGGTGGGCAACGGCTGGGCGCTCTGCAAGGCTCTGGCCGCAGGAAAACGCTGGGATATGGTTTTTACAATCGCAGAGGGCCTGAAGGGACGCAGCCGAGAGGCCCAGGTTCCGGCCCTTCTCGAGCTGTACCAAATTCCCTATACTTTTTCGGACCCGCTGGTTTGTGCCGCCACACTCGACAAGGCGGTCGCCAAAAAACTGGTGGCGTTTGAAGGGCTGTCCACGGCTCCTTTTGCCGTTGTCCGCTCTGCAGGGGAAATCGGCTCCGTCGCACTTCGGTATCCCCTCTTTGCCAAACCGCTGGCCGAAGGGACCGGAAAAGGCATCGATCAAAACTCGAAGGTCGAAAACGCCGCCCAATTGGAGCAAATCTGCCGTTTCCTGCTGGAACAGCACAAACAGCCGGTTCTTGTAGAAGAGTATCTGCCAGGCCGGGAGTTTACCGTCGGAATTATCGGCACAGGCCCCAAGGCACGCGTTATCGGAACAATGGAAATTGAAGTGGCGGACAAAAATCAGCCCCCCATTTATTCTTACCTCAACAAGGAAGAATGTGAAACCAGAATCCGGTATTCCCCCCTGCGGGATGCGACCCTCAAACAGTCCGTGGAGCAGCTGGCTCTCCGCTGTTATCAAGTCCTCGAATGCCGCGATGCCGGACGGGTGGACATCCGCTGTGATGCGGGCAATCGGCCGTACTTTCTGGAAATCAATCCGTTAGCCGGCCTGCATCCGACCCATTCGGACCTTCCCATGATTGCCACACAGGAAGGGATGTCTTATGGTGAATTGATCGGCGCCATTCTCCAAAGTGCATTCGAACGCGCCGAAGAGGAACGAAGCGTCCATGGAAGACGTGCTTGTTTTATATAATCAGGTCAACACCTCCGATTCAACCTTTCAGGAAAGTCGCGGCGGCGTACTGGATCAGGTCCGCGCCGTGCTGGAAGCACTCGACAAACTCGGAATTCCGTCCGAGTCCCTGGCTGTAGAGAATCTCCAGCATTTGGTTTCCCTGCTGAAACTGAGAAAAGAAAAACTGATTTTCAATCTCATTGAAGAATTTCCCGGCTCCAGTCGGGACGCCTGTGCCGTTCCGGCGTTGTGTGAAGCATTCGGGGCCGGCTGTACCGGCAGCGGAACGGAAGCCCTTTTCCTCGCTCAGGACAAGGCCCGAACACGAGCTATCCTGACCGCAGCAGGACTCCCCTGCCCGATGGGCTTGACAGTAGAACCCGGTCGCCCCTTCCCGATGGAACGGCTCAAAAAAGGCATTTATATTATTAAACCGGCCTGTTCTGATGCCAGTGAAGGTATCGGACAGGATTCCGTCGTAACCATCCCTTCCCGACAGGCCGCGGAAAAAGTTGAGAAGATTCATCAGGAGTTTCATCAGGCTGCCATCGTGGAGCAGTTTATTCCGGCAAGAGAACTCAATGTGTCCATCATCGAAACCGCAGGTAAAACTCGGGTCTTGCCCCTGGCGGAAATCGATTTTTCCGCGTTCCCCAAAGGAATGCCGCGAATTGTGGACTATCAGGCCAAATGGATTAAGGACTCGTTCGCCTACCAGAACACCCCGAGGATTATTCCTGCACCTCTGGAAGAACCGCTGGCGGAAAAAATCCGCACCCTGGCGATTCAGGCCTGGCAGGCATTGGACTGCCGGGGATACGCGAGGGTGGATTTCCGGCTGGACGAAAAGAACCAGCCGTACATCCTCGAAATCAATCCAAACCCTGATATATCCCCGGATGCAGGTTTTGCGGCTGCTTTGGCGGCTGCTCAGATTCCCTACGAACGATTCGTATGGCTGATGCTCCGAAATGCAATCCAGACCCGAAATCGAAACGCCCTGAGTGCTCAGAATGGAGCGTCTTTATGAACCAACCTGAGATTGTCATTCGGCCGGCTCAAGCTTCCGACGAACCCGCCGTGATGGACTTTGTCGAAAAAACCGGTTTTTTCAGGATTGGAGAACTGGCTGTGGCCCGGGAAGTGTTTTGTGAAGCAGTCTCGGGCAAACCGGAATGCACCTATCAATCCTACGTGGCCGTCTTTCAAAATAAGGCGATCGGCTGGGTTTGTTTCGTCTCAACCCCGTGCACCGTCGGGACTTTTGATATGTACTGGATTGTCGTGGACCCTGTCTTCCAGCGAAAGGGAATCGGAAAACTGCTCAGCCGTTTCGCCGAAGAAGAAATCAAAAAACAAAATGGCCGCTTGGTGGTGGTAGAAACCTCCGGCACAAGTCGATATGAATCCACCCGCATTTTCTATGAAAAAAACGGCTATCTGCTGGCGGCGGAAGTCCCGGATTTTTACGCCCCCGGCGATTCCAAATGCATTTATTTAAAACCGCTTGTTTGAGCCCGCCTAAACCAAATCGCAGGCATCCGGCGGCATCCAGTGCGCATCCCGTCCCTCCCATTTGACGTTGCAGCCGATGGGATTGGTCAGCGGCTTTCGGACCGGCCGGCCTGCCAGCACATCCTCCAGCGCATTCTCCAGATCGTTGACCGTGCTCCTGCTCGGGTCGCGGGGATTATCCAGTTCGCGGCCCGTATAAACCAGTCTGCGGTTTCGGTCAAACACATAAAAATGCGGGGTTCGCAGGGCCCCGTATTTCCTCGCCGCATCCTGAGAACGGTCATGCAGATACGGCCAGGGGAATTTCTTTTCCTGCATCCGCCGAACCATATGTTCGAAAGAATCCTCCGGATACGTATTGGGACTGTTGGAATTGATAGCGACAAACTTGACCCCTCTGGGCAAAAACTTTTCCGCTGTGCGGCGGGTTACCTCTTCGGACCCGAGCACATAGGGGCAGTGGTTGCAGGTAAAGAAAATCACCAAAACCCCAGCCGAATCGAAATCATGCAGGGTGTATGTTTTGCCGTCCGTCGCCGGCAGTGAAAAATCCGGAGCGGACTGGCCTATTTTTAATGTAAAAGCCATTTTTCATTCCTTTCCGAACAAATCAGTCTCTTCTATACTACAAATGAATGGCCCGCTGGGTTCTGTACAAACAGACCACGGCAAACAGAGATTTCGCGGAAAGGAAAAGCCCGATGGACTGGAAAACCTATTTTGAGACCACCGAAGGGGTCGGCATTCTCGCTACGGCCGATAAATCTGGGAATGTCAACGCCGCTGTCTATGCACGGCCTCATGTTCAGGAAGACGGAACGATTGCCTTCATTATGCAGCCGCAGGTCAGTTATGCCAATCTCCAAATCAATCCCAAAGCCGTCTATCTTTTCCTGGAAAAAACGGAAGGTTATAAGGGTCATCGGTTCTATCTGCTCAAAAACCGCGAAGAAAGCAGCACCGAAAAAATTCAGGCCGTTCGGCGCAGGGGGCATAAACAAACAGACAAAACAAAAGAAAAAGCCAAACTGGTTTTTTTCCACATCGACCATATCCGGCCTTTGACAGGCAATACCCTCGAAAAGTGGTAACTCAACCAGCTCCCCAAGGTGCTTTCCCACCCTTTCTATCGAAATAAACCGACGGAGAGGGTGTTTTTTCATTGCATGGAAAGACCTATAATGTTAAAATAGGCAAATAGTGTCTGAGGGGGCTTAAAATTATATTATATAAATGTCCTTTTTTGAACCTGCTGTTGATAACCCTTTTCCATACGGAGCGAGGTTATGAAAAATAAAATCATCTCGTTTTATCTGACCGTCTCTTTTCTGGTTGGTGTGTTTGCGCCTGAAGGGAAGGGCGAGCAGCTCATCCGCCGTGAGGTGGATTGGTATGCACCGGCCGGTGGAAAAATCCGAGAAATCCGTTTCCGGGCAAAGACAGAGTCGGCTGTCGAAGAACAACTCCCCAAGGCCCTCAGTCTCTCCGCCGCGAATGTGATAGACTCCCCTCCGATTGACGGCTTTGTCCCGTGGATTGTCATCACCACCACGAATCGCCGGCTGGCTGACCTCGAGCTGGATGCTGTGCCGTCCACATCTGTCGTAGGACAGTTTACCGCCGCCAACTGGCAAAGAGACTTTGCGATCGGCATCTTTGACACCGGTGCCAGTGCCCACGTCCTGAATTATGCGGCTTCGGTCGAACTGCGGCTGAACAACAGCGCTTATCTGACCAACAACACCATCACAATTGCAGGAGTCACCGGTTCGGTAGATGCCTACGTAAGTTATCCTTTGGGGGTGTTTATGGGAGGGCTGAATCTGCTGGAACCGAACCAGACTCCCGACCGGGAAACCAAGCTGCCCTCTACGGCCGGAATGGTCGGAGAGTACAATGTATCCGTTCTGGTCGGGCAATATCCCGGCTCCAATCCGGATTTGGTTACAGCCGTCGGCACACCAATGAGTGTCTTCTGGACCACGGTCATTCGAAATGACCAGCCCGTTACATCCGTGCATAAGGGGCAGGCTTATACAGGTCCTTCCCTGACGTTTTATCCTGCGGAAGATGAGAATGCACCGCACTACCGAAATCGGGTTCCGCTGGAGCTGCGTCCGCTGGGGGCCACGGCCGTCCAGTATATCCCCTACAGCATCGATGACATCCTGAATATGGACTTCACTCCTTCCAGTCCGTCGGTCATCATTGGGACGGGTTCTCAGTCTTTGTTCTTTGTCCATAGTGTGGACCTGACGGAAGGCGGGCGGTCGGCCATCGACCGAAGCCGGTTTATGCTCGATACCGGAGCGCAAATCACCGTCATCGGAGACCGAATTGCCGCCCGGCTGGGGCTGGACCCGGACGGCTGGGAGTTCCAGGTGCCGATTATCGGCGTAACCGGGGAAACCATCGAGGCGCCGGGCTACTATCTTGATTCCCTGAAGATTCCGGCAATCGGACAATGGCTGGAGTTCACGAATGTGCCGGTGGTCTGGCTGGAGATTTCGTCTCCGGAAGGCGGAAAACTGGACGGCGTGATCGGGATGAACCTGTTCACCGAATACAATCTGATTCTGCGAGGGGGCGGGCTGTTTTTGGGCGAGGACCCGTCGCTGGAGTTTGAACGGATTGTCCCGCCGCTGCGGGGAGATATTGCCCCAGCCGTGCGGGACGGGCGGGTGGATATGCTGGACATGGCGGAGTTCAGCCGGACATGGCTGAGCGAGAGCGGGCAGACCGGCTGGAATCCGGCAGCGGACTTCAGCGAGAGCGGACGGATTGATTTGTCGGACCTGGCCGTGCTGGCCGAGCAGTGGCTGGCCGTTTCATCGCTCTAAACAGCGGCCTGAATCCTCAACCGGACTCCCGAAGCGTATGAAGAATTACGGCCTGGCTGTCCTGTCCGGAAAGCAGGTCTTGTCCGGGCAGAAGAAGAATCTGTTGACCGGCTTTGGCCCATCCGTGCTTGAGTACCGTCTTTTCTGCATACTCGGTAAACTCCGCCAGGGTGCTCATAAACGGGCTGTACACACCGATGACACCGTAATGCAGGCCCATCTGCCGGTTGGTCCGCTCATCCGGACAGAAAGAGACAATCGGCACATCCATTCGGGCTTTGCTGAGCAGACGGGCGGTGGTGCCGGTTTTGGTGGCAACCGCGACGAGTGCACACGGAATTTCATCGAGCATCTGCGCCGCAAAGCGGGCGATGACAGACAGAGTTTTTAAGGCAGGGTCGGTTTCCATAGGCGGACAAGGAAGATTAAGCCGGTCCAGATACGCTTCCGTGCTGCCGCAGACTTGGTGAATCACGCGGGCGGCCTGCACCGGATATTTGCCCACCGAAGTTTCGCCGGACAGCATAATCGCATCCGCATAATCCATCACAGCGTTGGCAATATCCGATACTTCGGCACGAGTCGGGGAAGGATTTTCAATCATTGACTGAAGAACCTGGGTGGCCACAATGACGGGCTTGCCGAATCGGCGGCATAAGGCGGTTATCCGCTTCTGAATCAGAGGCACCTGTTCTGCCGGCATTTCCACACCCAAATCCCCGCGAGCAACCAGAACCGCATCCGAGGTCTGAACAATCGATTCCAGATTTTCGACGGCGCGGGGTTTTTCAATCTTGGCGACGACTTTGATCGGGGACTCTTTTCGAACAAGGGCCTGCTGAAGTTCACAAATTTCATCGGCCTGCTGGACAAAGCTGAGGGCCAGATAATCCAGCTGATGTTCGACTGCCCAATCGACCCACTGCCAATCACGCGGGGTAATGGCGGGAATGCCCAGGTCGGTATCCGGCAGATTGACGCCCTTGCGGCTTCGCACGGGCCCGCCGACCAGCACACGGCATTGGAGCGCATCGTCTTTTTTGCCTTCCGCCTGCAGAACAATCGCACCGTCATCGAGGAGAATTCGCTGGCCGAGCCGAACGCGGTCAATCAATTCCGGCAGAGTTGTAGAAAAAGAATCCGGTCTTCCGAGCTCCAGATGCCGGGCGATGGTGACAGTCTGCCCGGGTTCAATAAGACCGCCGTCGGGTCTGATGGGACACAGGCGGATTTTGGGACCGCACAGGTCCCCCATGACTGAGACTGCAAAAGGGACGTCGGCGGATGCCGTGCGAACGGCATTCAGCATCGATTGGTGCGTATCCGGATCCCCGTGGGAGAAATTGAGTCGAAAGGTTCGCACCCCCGCTTCCATCAGCTGCCGGATAGTTTGCACGTCTGACGAAGCCGGGCCGAGGGTAGCTACAATGGATGTTTTGGTAATCACGGTATTCCTCTCCATCTTTCCAAAATGTATTGATATTGTATCCGCCCAAATTAAGAAAGCCACAGGGAAAGTACCACAAGAGGAAACGATTTGTTGAAAAACGCCAGGCGGCAGTACCGAAAAAAACAATGGAATGAAGAAAAAAAATTATGCCTGTTCAGACCTTCCCAAAAGTCTTGCCGATTAAAAAAGCAAGACTTTTGGGAACTGTCATTTTCACTTCGGCCTCAGTCCGCAGGACCGGAGGGTGCATCCAGCTGAATGCGGATTATTTCAGAAGGGCCTACCGTTGTTTTCCCGGCTTTTGTGTCGATGATTCGGCAGTAAATCCAGCCCTCCGTATCGGCGAACCGTTTGATTTTCGACAGAATCCGTGGTACCAAAACCAGATAATTAGCATTCCTCGGCAGCGCAATCGCTGTTTGAAGTTTGGGATCGATAAACTGGTCATCGCGGCAGAACACGAGACGAAGAGGTCCGGCCTGTGCGGGTGCAGACCATTGGAACAAAAGATTATATCCAGGAGGATTCTGAAAGCCGTCGGCAGGGGCTGTCAGAGCAACAGTCAGCGGTTCCCATTCAAAAACAGATGTGTCAGACACAGTGGAACCATTGACCACACGCCAGGACAGCTTGCGGTCACCGTCATCTTTCGGCAGGGCTTGTAGCCACATTGTTTTGTCGACAAACATCTGGGTCTGGTGTGCTCTTGCCCTGAAACGCACAATCGACCTCCGGTCGGAAAAATCTCCCTTCATCGCCAGTTCAAGAACCGACCCCGTCGTCCAGTCCAGCGGCTGGGCCCATCGAAACAGCGCCGTGCCGCCGCTGATATCCTTTTTCTCATCGGGGGCATCCTCCAAGAGAGCAATCCAGGGCATCCCGTCGGTCAACTCCGCCGCATCCTGCCAAAACTGCTCCGTCAGAGCCGCGATGGAACGGAGGACATCGGGCACGGCATTCCAATCCGGATTGTCGCGGATAGAATTCCACAAATCGGCAATCTGCTCATACAAATCGGCCAAATCTTCATAACCGGCTGAATCCAGCCACTGAGCCATCAGTGCGGTCATTTCGGCCTTGCGGTCGCGGAAATTCTGACTCAAAACGGATGGGCCGTTCTGAGGAGCTGACTCAATCGCATTTGCCGCTTTATAAAGAGCGTCCGGCCCGTTCTGTCCGCGATAGGAAAGATGCTTAAGTATCTGAAGAGAAGACGCACGTGCTGGTCCCCAGTTTTTATCCAGATAGAACAAGTAATAGGGGCCGAATCGTATGTTTTTATCTTTCTGGTTAATCATTCCACCGTTATACCAGGCATCCAGGAACGTATTCCAGCGGAGGGGAACACGCAGGCCGTCCTTTTGACCATCCTCATCCACATTATCCGCCCGCGTCGGGTCGTTGTCGGCAAAGTAAACATACTCATCATCATAGCCGTGGACAATCACATAATGGCTGGTAGAACCGCCGCTCCAATCCTGCCAAAATGGATAATACACCCCCGCTTCGTCCGCAACATACTGAAAATCCAGATGAACCTGGACAGGCTGGCCGTTGTCAAGAACCTGCTTAAGACGGTTAACGGCTTCCGCTTCGGATTTAAAAAGTGTCACGGATTTGGCTTGGGCCCGGATAGAAGCACCAGCTCCGCCGCCGCGAAGAAAACCGATGTGATAAACCAGGCCCGATAACTGATAAAGGTCAAGCGAATGACCCGAAAACAGTCGTAGGCGGCTATTGTAAATATAGGCATGCGGCTCCACCATCCACACCCCGCCCGGGCCCTGAATCCAGGCATACTCCGAGCAGAAACCGCTCATGGCCATCAACTCTTGCACAGTGGAACTACTGTCGTCGGAGCAGTGAATCAGCTGGCCGACACTGGCCATATAGCAGATCCCGCCCGGGTAGGCCCTGTCCTGTAAAACAGATACGTCCAGAATTTCAGCTCGAAGGGAAAAGCAAACCCCAAAAATTCCAAACAAAAGAACTATCACTTTCTTGTCCGGTTTTATTTTTCCTCCTATCAATCAGAGCCTTTTAGAAAATATTTCTCTTTTTTTTCGACAGTTTTCAGTTAAAACCTTGAAAAGACAGCTGCCTATTTGGAAAAAGTCATAGAGATTTTTTTTGAATAAGAGAAAGTTGGCGATATACTGTGGCGGGAATGCCGGAAGTACATTAGATAAAGGCGGAGACGGCAGAGGACTTTTTGAATGAATTTGCAGTAAACATTTTCACAGGAGGCAATGGTATGAAACGGATGGTTCAGGTTGCGGTATTTGGAGCGGTGCTGGGGGTGCTGGTATGTACGGGCTGCGGGAAAAAAGAAGGAAAACCGGCTGCCCAAGCGGAACAAAAGGTCATCGAACTGAGCTACAGCATTTTCTTTCCCCCTACTCATATTCAGTGTGTTCGAGCACAGGAATGGGCGGATGAAATTGCCAGGCAAAGCGGCGGCCGAGTGAAAATTACCCTCTATCCGTCCGGGACGCTCAGCAAGGCGGACCAGTGTTATGCCGGGGTTGTCAGCGGGATATCGGATATCGGAATGAGCTGTTTTGCCTACACGCGCGGGCGGTTTCCGCTTCTGGAGGGGCTCGATTTGCCGCTGGGGTATCCGGATGGGATGACGGCAACAAGAATTGCCAATGAACTGGCGGCCAAATATCAGCCGGCGGAACTGGCGGATGTGAAACTCCTGTATGTTCATGCACACGGACCGGGGATTCTGGCCTCCAAAAAACCGGTCAAGACGCTGGAGGATGTCAAAGGGCTCAAGATTCGCGCAACCAGGTTATCTTCAAAAATTGCCGCTTGCCTGGGAGGAGTCCCCGTAGCCATGAGTCAGGGAGAGACGTACGAAGCCCTTCAGAAAGGCGTCGTGGAGGCGACGCTTTGTCCGGTGGAGACGCTGAAGGGATGGAAGCAGGGAGAAGTGATTTCGTCAGTGACCAACAGCCGTGTAATCGGCTATACGACAGCAATGTTTGTCGTGATGAACAAGAACAAGTGGGAGTCGCTGCCGGCGGATATACAAGCAATTATCACGGATGTAAGCAAACAGTGGGTCGAACGGCACGGGCAGGCCTGGGACCAGGCCGACGAGGACGGCTGGGCCTTCATCCGCCAGCTGAACCGGGAGATTATTGAATTGACTCCCGAACAGCAGGAGGCATGGAAAAAGGCGGTCGAGCCCATTATTCAGGAGTATATTGCGGCAGCAAGCGAAAAGGGGCTGCCGGGAAAAGAGCTGATTGAGGACATCCGCCGGATGATTGAGCAGGCACAGTCCAAATAAACAAGAGGCAGGCTGAAAGAGGCGATGCGGCGGTTGATTGCAGAATATGAGCAGTTTCTTCGGGCTGCCGTGCTTGGACTGGCGGGCGTGTCCGGGCTGTCGGTTTTGGCTATGACGGCCCTTACCGTCGCGGATGTGCTCCTGCGGAAAACCCCCTGGGCATTTGCCGGAGCATATGACCTTGTAAAGATTCTGGGGGCGATTGCTATTTCCGCCGCTCTGCCCTATACAACAGCCGTCAAAGGCCATGTGGCCATTGAGTTTTTCTACCACAAACTCGGACGAACCGGTCGGCTGATTTTGGATGTTTTTCTGCGTGTCTTATCCATCGGGCTTTTGTGTCTGGCGGTTCGGGAATGCGTTCGATACGGGCAGATGCTGCATCGGACAGGACAGGTTTCTCAAACGCTGCAGATGCCGATTTTCTGGCTGCCCTACTTTTTTGCGGGCTGTCTGATTCTGATGATTCTGGTGAAATTGTATCATATGACCCATCCGGGAAAGGTGCTGCTGAAACCGTGAGTCCTTTTCAGATTGGTCTTGTGGGCTGTGTTTGTCTTCTGGTGCTGCTGTCCAGCAGCATGCCGGTGGCAATTGCCATGATGCTGGTGGGAACGGCGGGCTTTGCAGCCGTGGTCTCACCGTCGGCGGCAATGAGCATGCTCACAGCAGAGCTCTACGATACCTTTACCTCTTATTCGCTGACGGTCATTCCCCTGTTTGTACTGATGGGCCAGGCGGCCTTTCATTCCGGCATCAGCCGACGACTCTTCCAAACCGCGTATCACTGGATGGGACACTGGCCCGGCGGGATGGCCATTTCAACCATTGGGGCCTGCACGGCCTTCGGAGCGATTTGCGGCTCCGGGCCGGCAACAGCCGCTACGATGGCTTCGGTAGTTCTGCCGGAGATGAAGCGGTATCGATACGATATGGAGCTGGCAACGGGGGCCGTGGCCGCCGGCGGCAGTCTGGGGATGCTGATTCCGCCTTCGGTGGTTTTTATTGTGTATGCCATCCTGACGGAGCAGTCTATCGGCAAACTTTTCATCGCCGGGATTGGACCGGGGATTCTGATTGCCGTGCTGTTCTGTCTGACGATTTGGATTCTTTGCAGGCGGCGGCCCCAGCTGGGACCGGCAGGCCCCCAGGTGCCTTTCGGCGAAAAAATTCGGTCTCTGGCAGGTGTTTCTGAGACTTTAGTGCTTTTTTTGGCCGTGATTGGAGGGATGTTTACGGGTCTCTTTACACCAACGGAGGCCGCGGCGGTTGGAGCAGCCGGAGCCATTCTTATCGCAGCATTTCAGAAGAAGCTGACGCTTTCAATGCTGAACCGCTCCCTGAAAGAAACAGTCCGGACTTCGTGCATGGTGATGTTTATCGTCACCGGAGCCGTAATCTTCGGACGCTTTTTGGCAATCACCCAGATTCCGTATAAACTGGCGTCATTTCTGGCATCTCTGCCGCTGCCGGGCTGGGGCATTATGGCACTGATTATTCTGTTCTATCTGCTGGCAGGATGCTTTGTCGATGCACTGGGCCTGATTATGCTCACGATTCCGATTTTTTATCCGGTCGTAACTGAACTGGGCTTTGACCCAATCTGGTTCGGAGTCATTATTGTTGTGGTCACCCAAATGGGAGTTATCTCCCCTCCTGTCGGTGTCAATGTTTATGTCGTCGGCGGAATCGAACGGGACGTGCCTCTGCAGACAATCTTTCGCGGAGCAATGCCGTTTTTGGCGGCTTTGATTGTCGCAGCGGTTTTGCTGATTATTTTTCCGCAAATTGCTCTGTTTTTGCCCAATTTAATCCGGTAAGGGAGGCGGTTTTATGGAAGCAGAAAAGCCTCATGGTTTGTTTGAGAAGATTCTGTTCTGCACGGATTTTTCCTCCAATGCCGACTTTGCCTTTTCTTATGCCCTGAATCTGGCGAAACTGAATCCAAACAGTACGCTCTATCTGCTGCATGTGGTGCCGGAGTCGGACGCTCAGTTCTGGAAAAACTATATCTATGAAATTGAGAATGTGGACCAGAAGGCTAAGCAAGACATTGAAGAGCGTCTGGACCAAACGTATCGAGCCAAAATACCGGCAGAAGTCCGGTTTGAACCGATTTTTCGAATCGGGCGGGAAAGCCATGAGATTCTGGCCGTCGCCCGAGAAAAGCAAGTGGACCTGATTGTAATGGGTCGGCACAGTCAGGGGTCGCTCCAAAAGGCATTTTTCGGAAACATCACAGAAAAAGTCGCCCGTCAGGCCCCCTGTGCCGTATTGATTGTCCCTTTGTCGTATCAGGAGATGCTGCGAAAGAGGCCGTCCGGTCCTCTCAGCGGCGAATAACCCGGCAGCCGAACACTCCGCCGGCAATCTGCTGCGGATGCCCCTGGAAGCGGATTTTCACCTTTTCCTTTCCTTTTGTCAGGTCTTCCGGAATCGGATAAACCACATCGTAAAACTGGTTAGGCTTGTCCATTCCGAGGGCCTGGATGGCAATTTTCGTCCCGTCCACCAAAATGTCGAAGCGGCGGGGACCGCTCTCAGAACCCCAGTAGGTCACCACCAAATCCATCGGCACATCCGGCAGGACCTTCATATCAAAGGCAAACCAGCCGCCGTCGCGGGCATCACGCCACCGCCGGTCATTGTGGATGCCGGTATAGGTATTCTCCCCTTCCAGATTGTGGTCCCGCTCCGGCTGCATTTCGCCGATGCGAAGGACATCCACCGTGCGGGCTTCCATTTCCTGACGGCGTTTCTGTTCGGCCTCATACTCCGCTTTGCGCTGCTTCCACTGCTCCGGTGTAAAAAGGTCCAAATAGACGGTGTATTTCTGTTCGACAATCTGATAAAGAGGACGGAAGGTTAAATCCTGCGGCTCAGAACTGTCAAGAACATATCCGAGACGCCCTGCCTCAAAGACCAGCGGCTCCCGGGCCAATGGTTTCAGAGAGGCCAAAACGGCCTTGTTCTCGCCGATAAGAACCGGGACGGGCCGGTTGCCATCGAGGTCCGCCGCCAGCAGAATCGGACCGGAAAAGAAAGCAATCCGATTGGGATTGTCCGGCATCGACTCAGTCCGCAGCGTCATCGGCAGCTCCAGCCGAATCGTATCACCGCTGCGAAACTCGGCGGAAACAGGGATATACCCGTCCGAATCAGCCGCCGCAGACAGGCTTTTGTCATTCAGAAAAACCTGTATATCCTTACACCAGTAGGGTTTGCGGATGCGAACAGTCATGGAAACCGGCTCCGACGCTGTGAAAACCAAACGGCTTTGCGGTTCATTGGGAAAATTTGTTTCCTGACGAACCGACAGTTTTTTTTCAGGCCAGTTCAGCTCGGAAGCAATGAAGAGATTGACATAGAGGGTTTTACCGTCTGCACTGCGGCTGTATATGGATTCCGGATATTTGACATGGTTTTCCATGCCGGTGCCCACGCAGCACCAGAAATCATCAAAAGGCTGCGAGAAAGACTTGCGGGCGGGCATATCCAGAAAACCCTTGTACTTGAACATCCCCGTCTTCGGATGCTGATGAGCCAAAATGTGGTTATAGAGGGCCCGCTCATAATAATCCATCATCTCGGCTTTCGGCTCCCAGGCAAACAAATGACGGGTGAGTTTGAGCATGTTATACGTGTTGCAGGTTTCCGTCGTGTCGTGCAGGCGGTCATTGAGCCGGCCGGGCGGTCCGAAATACTCCCCGGAACTGTTGCCGCCGTTGACGTACGAGTGATAATGGACGACACGGTCCCAGAAAAACGAAGCGATCGTTTTGAATTTATCCTCTTTGGTCAGTTCATAAATGCGAGCCGCCCCGATGACCTTGGGGATCTGGGTGTTGGCGTGGAGTCCTGCCAGACGGTCTTCCTGCGCAGCCAGCGGTTCGAGGACGGATCGGTGATAAAACTTTTTGGACAGTTCGAGGTACTTGCTGTCGCCGGTGAGAGCATAGAGGTCCGCCAGAACCTCATTCATTCCGCCGTGCTCACAGGCAAGCATCTTCTGCCAGTCTTCGTCGGTCAGGTTGGAGGTGATTTGGTCCGCCCAGTCAGCCAGTTTGGTTAACACGGTAAGGGCCTTGCGGTTGCCGCAGTACAGACAGGCATCACGCAGACCGGCCATCAGTTTGTGGGTGGTGTACCAGGGAACCCAAAGACCGTTCAAGTCAAAGCCGGCAGAGCGGATTTGCCCCCGGGCGATTTCCTCAAAGACCTTTTTGCCGTTGGGAATCGCCGCTACATAGCCGTCGCCGTGTTTACGCTGACAAAGGGCCAGCTCATCAACGATATATTCGACCCGCTCGAGGATTTGCGGGTCCTGCTCATTGGCATACAGCAGGGCGCAGGCGGACAAATAGTGTCCGAGCGAGTGGCCGGCAATGGTCTGGGATTCCCAGCCGCCGTACACAGGGGCCTTGGGCTCTAAACCGGCTTCTTTGCGGAACCAGGCCAGCAGCCGGTCGGGTTCCAGGGAAAGCAGATAGGCCTTGTCGAGTTCCATCGCATTGCGAAACGGCCCGGGCAAAAGTCGGACTTGCGAAAGCGGAAAATCCTCCGCCTGAATCGGAACCATCGGACGAACCCGATACGGCAAATCTGCTGATTGCGCTGCCGCCGTATTCAAAACCATAACCGATACCATCACCCCTGCAAGTGTTTCGGTCAACATCCTGCACCCTTTCTTCTCTTCAAAACAGTCCGTTGTTTGGAGCAATCAGAATCCCTTGGCCAGGGCGTAATAAACCTCGTTCCAGCGAAGTTCTTTTTTGATGTCGGGAATCGTGGTGTTCTTGTCAATCAGGACATATTCGATGCCCGCCATCTCACAGAAATCTTCGATGAACTCGCTGGTGACGGCCATACTGAACGCCGTATGGTGGGCTCCGCCGGCCAGAATCCAGGCCGCCGCTGCTGTCTTGAGATTGGGCTGAGGAATCCAGACCACACGGGCCACCGGCAGCTTAGGCAGGTCCGCATCGGGCTTGACGACCTTAACTTCGTTGACAATCATCCGGAACCGATTGCCCATATCAATCAGGGAGGCATTGATGCCGTCTCCCGCCGGAGTATTGAAGACCACGCGGACCGGGTCGGCCTTGCCGCCGATGCCCAGCGGATGCACCTCCAGGCTGGGTTTGCCCGCGGCGATGGATGAGCAGACCTCGAGCATATGAGCCCCGAGAACCTTGCTGCACTTGGGGTCCATATGATAGGTGTAGTCTTCCATAAAAGAGGTACCGCCTTTCAGACCGGTCGCCATCACCTTCATCGCTCGTACGAGAGCGGCGGTTTTCCAGTCGCCTTCGGCGCCGAATCCGTAGCCGTCGGCCATCAGACGCTGAACAGCCAGACCGGGCAGCTGAAGCAGACCGTGCAGGTCCTCAAACGTCGTAGTGAAGGCCTTAAAGCCCCCTTCTTCGAGGAAGGCCCGCATGCCGGCTTCGATTCGGGCGGCAATGCGGACGGATTCCATCTGCTCGGGCTTGACCTTCATCTTGTAGGCGTCCTTGTATTCCTTGATAAGGGCTTCAACCTGCGCATCAGAAACCTCTTCGATTTTGGCCACGAGGTCGCCGACACCATAGCCGTTGACGGAAACGCCTAGGCGAATCTGGGCCTCGACCTTGTCGCCTTCAGTCACAGCGACCTGACGCATATTGTCGCCCCATCGGCAGACCTTGAGGTTCTGCATTTCATTCCAGCCGCAGGCAGCCCGCATCCAGACGGCCAGACGCTCGATGACTTCCGGATCTTTCCAGTGGCCGACGACGACTTTGCGGTTCTTGCGCATCCGGGTCAGGATAAAGCCGTATTCCCGGCAGCCGTGTGCGGACTGATGAAGGTTCATATAATCCATATCAATCGTATCCCACGGCAGGTCGCGGTTGAACTGGGTATGAAGGTGGACAATCGGCTTCTTGAGAAGGTCAAGCCCCTTAATCCACATCTTGGCCGGCGAGAACGTGTGCATCCAGGTAATCAGCCCGACACAGGCAGGTGTGCTGTTGGCCTCCAGACAGAGCTTGGCGATTTCATCCGGGCCGGTCAAAACCGGCTTGAAAACCACCTTGCAGGGGATAGCCGGATCTGCGTTGAGAGACTTGGCGATCTGCTCGGAATCTTTATCGACCTGCTTGAGGGCCTTGGGACCATAGAGATGCTGACTGCCGGTGACAAACCAGACTTCAAACTGTTTGAGGGTATCCATAAAAATTTCTCCCTAATGCGCCGCTTTTTTGTTAGAAAGGTTTTAACCAATGTCGGTACACTACCGCCGAAAAATGCATCTGTCAAGAAAGAACCCCTCGAGTTTCGGAGACGGAATAGTTATACTATAATCCAGCAGCGGAACCGGATGAAAAGGAACGACTATGACGACAACAATTGCTCTTCTTTTGGGGATGGGCTTTATGCTTCCTGCCGAGCAGATTCCATTCAGCGAGAGACTATTTCATGGGGCGGCGGACATTTCCGCGGCGGTCTTTCTGGACCCGAATTATTTCGCCGTTGCCAACGATGAATCAAACAGAATCCGGATTTACTCGATTGAAAAAACAGACAAGCCGGTCTGGAGTCTTGAGTTAAGCAGTTTTTTGAGGGTGGACAGCCGGTTTCCGGAGGCGGATATTGAGGCGGCCGCCGAGGCGGATGGGGTGATTTACTGGATTACCTCGCACGGGCGCAATAAAGACGGCAAGGTGCGCACAAGCCGCTATCGTTTCTTTGCAGCCGCCCCGTCGAGAACCGCTCCCGCCCTGCCAAGGATGGAACCGGTTGGTGAACCGTGCCTGAATCTGATGGAACAGTTTTTGGCTTGGCCGGAGGCGGCCTTTCTGAAACTGGATAAAGCCGTGCAGCTGCAGGAGGATTTGTCCAAAAAAGAACGAGAAAAACTGGCCCCCAAAAAAGAGGGATTGAATATTGAAGCCATGACGTACCTGCCGACACGCCGCTCGCTTCTGATTGGACTGCGCAATCCGCTTTACAAACCTGACAAAAAAAGCCCGCCCAAAGCAATTGCATTTGAGCTGCTCAACCCGCAGGAGGTTGTAAAAGGAAAACCCGCACAATTCGGGCAGGTCGTTTTGTGGGATTTGGAGGGCCGGGGATTGCGAGGGATGGAATATGACCCAGCGAGAAAAGTTCATTATGTGCTGGCCGGACCGGTGGATGAAGAAACCACCTGTGCCCTATACGTTTGGGATGGGGGTATGGAACATGCGCCCCGGCCGGTATGGGAATGGGACCGCAAAGACCGTTTTACCCCGGAAGGAATTGCCGTACATCCCGTCAGCGGCGAGCTGTGGATATTCAGCGATGACGGAACACTCGAAATCGAGGTCAGCTCCCCTGCCGACTGCCAGGAAGGAGAAATCCTGCCCAGCGGCAAATGTCCGAACAAGTTTCTGACCGATGACCTGCGGAAGACGTTCCGCGTGCGGATTTACAAACCGCTTTGAACCTCTTGAATGAATCAAAACAAAAAAGGCCGGCCATTGAAGACCGGCCTTTTGTCAGGTTTCAGCTCGATTAACTGCATCCCATCGAGTTGCCGCAGTTGTAGCATCGATAGCAGGCGCCGTTCCGCACACAGATGCTTCCGCAGACATCGCAGGCCGGCGCATCATCCTGAAAATGCTCAAACTGGCTGTTGTACTGCTGGATGAGAACAGCCTCGGCCTGAGTGCCGTCCGGATTCTGAAGGACCGAACCAACCAGTTCGACCGCCCGGTCGGCCGCGCGGTCAAACCGGGCAGAAACCGGACGTTCCGTTTTCATCACCGCCGGGGTCTGGGGTTCCGATTTGGCGGCCGCCGCCTTTCTCTCGAGGGCTCGGGCCTGCCCGATTTTCTTGGCCAAATCCTGCGTCTTTTCCACCAGCTGCTTGGCGGTGGTGGTTGTAGGATTCTCCGCCGGAGCCGGGGCATGGTTGGGCATATTCTTTTCGGCATAGCCCGGAATGAACTGACAGCCCAGCCAGCAGAAGATGTAGTCAATCAGACTTTTGGCAAAGGGAATATTTTTGTTGGATGTCATCCCGGCCGGCTCAAAGCGGGCATGGCGGAACTTGTCCACCAGCGTAATCAGCGGCACTCCATACTGCAGGGCCATCGAGACACAGGTGCCGACGACATCCATCAGACCGCCGACCGTGCTGCCCTCTTTGGCCATCGTGATAAACAGCTCGCCGGGCTGGCCGTCTTCGTAAAGACCGACCGTCAGATAGCCCTCGTGACCCGCCACAGAAAACTTGTGGGTAATGCTGTTGCGGGTATCAGGCAAACGGCGGCGGAAAGGCCGTGCAACAGCCTGATTTTCCGAAGATTTGGTTTTTTTTTGCTCTTTATTTTCCACATTGACCGGCTGAAGGCGTTTGGAGCCGTCGCGATAGATCGCCACGGCCTTCAGACCCATTTTCCAGCCCTCAATATAGGCGGACATAATCTCTTCCGTGGTGGCCTCGTGGGGCATATTGATGGTCTTGCTGATCGCACCGGACAGGAACGGCTGAACGGCGGCCATCATCTTCAGATGAGCCATATAGTGGATGTGCCGCTTGCCGTTCTTGGGCTTGAAGGCACAGTCGAAGATGGGCAGATGCTCAGGCCGCAAGGCACTTGCCGTTTCGATGGTGTCGTCGCGGTCGATTGTATCACAGATGCTCTTGATTTCCTCCGGGCTGTATCCGAGCCGTTCGAGGGCCATCGGAACGGTGCGGTTGACAATTTTGAGCATGCCGCCGCCGGCCAGCAGTTTGTATTTAACCA
Organism: Anaerohalosphaeraceae bacterium; assembly: GCA_035378985.1. Taxonomy (NCBI): domain Bacteria; kingdom Pseudomonadati; phylum Planctomycetota; class Phycisphaerae; order Sedimentisphaerales; family Anaerohalosphaeraceae; species Anaerohalosphaeraceae bacterium. The sequence continues at coordinate 95,381 of DAOSUR010000007.1, read as the reverse complement.
GTGCAATATCCGGCTCCACACCGGTGGTGTCACAGTCCATCATAAACCCGATGGTGCCGGTCGGGGCCAGCACGGTGGTCTGCGCATTGCGGTAGCCGTACTGCGAGCCGGCATCGAAAGCCTGGTCCCAGACGTTCTTGGCCGCACTGAGCAGGTCCTGCGGGCAGTGCATCTCGGGCAGATGATAAGCATGCTCGCGGTGCATCGCAATCACGCGCATCATCGGCTCGCGGTTTTCCTCAAATTCGCTGAACGGCCCCTTGACCGAGGCCAGCTCCGCACTGGCGATGTAGGCCGTACCGGTCAGAATGGCCGTAATGGCTGCGGCAATCGCCCGGCCCCCTTCGGAATCATACGGCAGTGCCAGACTCATAATCAGACTGCCGAGGTTGGCATACCCCAGCCCGAGTGGACGGAATCGGTGGCTGTTTTCGGCGATTTTGGGCTCCGGATAGCTTCCCATATCCACAAGGATGTCCTGGGCGATGATGAAGATGCGGACGGCCTGTTTGAACCGCTGAATGTCAAAGGTGCCGTCATCACGGCGGAACTTCATCAGATTCAGCGAGGCCAGATTGCAGGCCGAATCATCAATAAACATATACTCGCTGCAGGGGTTGGAGGCGTTAATCGGCCCGCTGTTGGGACAGGTGTGCCACTTGTTGATGGTTGTGTGGTACTGCACACCCGGGTCGCCGCAGATGCGGGTGCCTTCGGCAATCAGCCGCATCAGTTCGCGGGCGGAATAGGTCTCCACGGGCTGGCCGGTCGTAACCGAGCGGGTCGTCCAGAGGCCGTCTTTTTCGACGGCTTCCATAAACTCATCCGTCAGCCGCACAGACAGATTGCTGTTCTGGAACATAATGCTGTCGTAGGCCTCGTTGGGGTCGTAGCCCTGCTCAATCAGCGCCCAGGCCTTCTTTTCCTCCAGCGTCTTGCAGGTGATAAATTCCTTGATGTCCGGATGGTCGATTTTGAGCGACTGCATCTTGGCGGCGCGGCGGGTTTTTCCGCCGGATTTGATGACGGCCGCAATCTGGTCATAGACGCGCATAAAGCTCAGCGGGCCCGAGGGTTTGCCGCCGCCGGACAGTTTTTCGCGGCTGCTGCGGAGCGTGGACAGGTCCGTGCCGGTGCCCGAGCCGTGCTTAAAGAGCATCGCCTCGCTGCGGGCCAGCCGCATAATGTCCTCCATCGTGTCCTGAACGGACTGGATGAAACAGGCCGACGCCTGCGGATATTCATAGCTGTTGGGGCACGGGACGGCCTTTTTCTGGCGGTCGTCCCAGTGGTAGTTGTGCGGGCTTCCTTCGATATGGTACACGTCATAGAGGCCGACGTTGAACCAAACGGGGGAATTGAAGGCGCCGTATTGATTTACGCACAGCCAGGTGAGCTCGTGATAGAAGTTTTCGGCGTCCTGCTCGGTCAAAAAATAGCCGTCGCGAAGGCCGCGATCGGCAATGGCGCGGCAGACACGATGGACCAGCTGCTTGACGGAGTTTTCGCGCTGGCCGGACTGGATATCGCCGTAAAAATATTTGCTTACAACTACTTTCGTCGCCAGCTGGCTCCAGGAAGCCGGCACTTCGACATCGTTTTGCTCGAAAATGGGCTTGCCGGAATCGTCGGTAATTTTGGCCTGGCGGGTCTCCCAGACGAGCTCCTCGAAGGGGTGACGGCCGGGGGTTGCGAAAAACGGGTCTATCTTTAAACCCTTGCGGGCAGAGTGGTTAGAATGATTTTCCCACGGCTGAAGGCCTTTTTTTTCGGGTGTTGGGTTCATTGTGCTGTTCCTTTCCGTCCGACACGGGGACATCCCTGTCATAACTGGTTATAATACAAGATATTGCAATGATAATAAAGAACGTACAAGATGTTGTTGTTCACCTTCTCTTATGATACTTTGGGGCGGGCTGGGGACAAGAGGAAAAATGGCAAAAAAATGTTAGCGAAACGTTAGTCCTTGCCGGGATTGAAGCTACGGGAAAAAATTTTTTTGCGGGGCGGATAGTCCATCTTTTTTTGGGTGTTAGGGAAAAGGCAGCGGCCGAAATTTTTTGTGTTTTGGCTTTGGCAAGAAATGTATACATGGAGTGCAAAAAATGCTCGTGCAAGAATCGATAAAAGAAGACCTGGAAATAGGTTTATTGCGGCCGAGTATTCAATAATGAGGAGGAAGAATACCAAGAAAGAGCCGGAATCGGCGATGGACAAATGAAAAAGATATTTTGGACTTTGAAGCAATGGATTTTTTCTGGAGAAAGGAGAGTTGGAATTGGGTCGGGCAGAATGGGGGTTGAAATAAGAGAGGGGATAGGTAATATTGTCTGAAACGTTTTGAAACCAGACAGGAGGAATTTGTGGCTAAAACATCCAAGAAGAGCCGAAGCAAACGGACACGGAAGAAAACTGCAAATGGAGCAGACATGCCGCAAGAGACTAAACCCGCTGAGACACAAAAAGAAAATATGGAAGCTGCCCTCTGGAAGGCGGCCGACAAACTCCGTAAAAACATTGATGCGGCCGAATACAAGCACGTTGTCCTCGGTCTGATTTTTCTCAAGTATATCTCCGATACATTTGAAGAACTTCATCAAAAACTGACCGCCGGACAAGGGGATTACAAAGGAGCAAATCCTGAAGACCCGGACGAATACAAAGCCGAAAATATCTTTTTTGTGCCCGCCAATGCCCGCTGGTCATATCTGCACGGCCGGTCCAAACTGCCGAGCATCGGAAAAGACCTCGACGATGCGATGAGCGAAATCGAAAAGGCCAATCCCACCTTAAAAGGCATCCTGCCGAAGGTTTACGCCCGGCCGAATCTCGATAAAACCTCGCTGGGAAAACTGATTGATTTAATCGGCAATATTGCACTGGGAAAAGAAGCCGCCGAAAGCAAAGACCTCTTAGGCCGAGTCTATGAATACTTTCTGGGCGAGTTTGCCAGTGCGGAAGGCAAAAAGGGCGGACAGTTCTACACGCCCCCGTCCATTGTGCGGCTGATGGTAGAGATGATTGAGCCGTACCGCGGGCGGGTCTATGACCCCTGCTGCGGCTCGGGCGGGATGTTTGTCGCCAGTGAAAAGTTCATTGAGGCCCATCAGGGCCGACGCGAGGACATCTCGATATACGGTCAGGAATCCAACCGGACGACCTGGCAGCTGTGCAAGATGAATCTGGCCATCCGCCGGATTGACAGTTCGCAGGTCAAATGGAACAGCGAAGGGTCGTTTCTCAATGACGCCCACAAGGACCTGAAAGCCGATTTTATCCTGGCCAATCCTCCGTTTAACGACAGCGACTGGTCGGGGGAGCTGCTGCGGAATGACCCCCGCTGGCAGTATGGAGTGCCGCCGGCTTCCAATGCCAACTATGCCTGGCTGCAGCATATGATTTATCACCTTTCGCCGCGGGGCATTATGGCGTGTGTACTGGCCAACGGCTCCCTGTCCAGTCAAACCAACAATGAAGGGGAAATCCGCAAGAACCTTGTCGAGGCGGACCTGGTGGACTGCATCGTCGGCCTGCCCAAGCAGCTGTTCTACAATACCGGCATTCCGGCGTGCATCTGGTTTATCTCCCGCAAGCGTCTGGGCAACGGCGACCGCAAGCGCAGCGGGGAAATCCTCTTTATCGATGCCGGCGAAATCGGCTATATGCGGGACCGCACGCACCGGGAGTTTTCGGATGAGGATATAAGAAAAATTGCCGACACCTATCACAGCTGGCGGACCAAAGGAGGACAGTACAAGGACGTTAAGGGCTTCTGCAAATCGGCGACGCTGGAGGAGATTCGAAAGCACAATTACGTCCTGACCCCCGGCCGGTACGTCGGCATCAAAGACGAAGAAGACGACGGCATCCCGTTTGAAGAAAAAATGAAGCAGTTGACTGCCGAACTGGCAGCGCAGATGGAGGAAGAGAAAAGACTGAATAGAGCAATTAAAAAGAATCTGGAAGGATTGGGGTATGGCGGACGAAACAGAACTCGAAGTTTTCCGGCAATTCACCAGCCATCAGGAAAAATTTGATTATTTCTTAATGTCTGTGGCGGCAGCGGCCATAGGATTTGCGATTCATCGAACAACCGGAATGGCTATGGAGAGGTTAATGCTCCTATTAGGGGTTGCCGTTACTCTTTGGGCAATCAGTTTTTTTGCAGGTTGCAGAAGGCGTCAATATGTCGGATCTACCATGTTTGCAAATTTTGAATTATTACGAGTTCAAAAGGGCGAAAACCCAGAAATTGGTATGCACCCACAAAAAATTCAAGCGGCATCTGAAGGAATTTTAAGAGCGGCTGCATATAATTCAAAGCGCGCGTCATTTTGGGCAACAATTCAATTGTATACTCTTTTTATCGGTGCGATTGTTTTTATTGTTTGGCACGTACTCGAAATGTCTAAGATTTGCTCAAAGTAGCATACAATGACTGACTGGAAAGAAACAACTTGGGGAACACTTGCAACGTTAGAGTATGGCAAGTCTTTGCGTAACTATGAAAATGCAAAAGGTATGTACAGAGTATATGGTACGAACGGACCTATTGGATGGCATAACGAACCATTATGTACTTTTCCAAGCATAATAATTGGACGTAAAGGTGCTTATCGAGGGGTCCATTTCTCACCAGAACCATTTTTTGTTATAGATACGGCGTTTTATCTCAAACCCAAAACAGAATTTGATATTAAATGGGCTTATTACCAACTATTGACCCAAGACATAAACGGAATGGATAGCGGGTCGGCTATTCCTTCAACAAGTCGAGAAGAATTTTATAATTTAAAAGTAATCCTTCCTCCACTTTCAGAGCAGAAGGCGATAGCGGCGGTTTTATCGAGTTTTGATGACAAGATAGAGCTGCTGCGTCGGCAGAATAAGACCCTCGAATCTATTGCTCAGGCGATATTTCGGGAATGGTTTGTTAAGTTTAGAGTGAACGGTGAACAGTTAAAAGTGAATCCCCAAACCGGCCTGCCCGAGGGGTGGAGATGGGGAAAACTGGGGGAGGTTTTATTAGAAATTCAAACAGGCAAAAGACCTAAAGGCGGCGTTGGTTTCCTAAAGTCAGGCATCCCAAGTATAGGAGCAGAAAATATTTTAGGGTTAGGCATTTACGACTTTTCAAAAGAGAAATATATCTCTGAAGACTTTTATGAATCTATGGAACAAGGAAAACTTCAAAGCAGAGATGTATTATTATATAAGGATGGTGCAGAATTAGGAAGAAAGAGTTTCTTTGCTTATGGATTCCCTCATGAAAAATGCGCTATAAATGAGCACGTCTTTATTTTAAGAGCTAAAGAAGAAACGGTAAGCCAAGAATATCTTTTTTTATGGCTGGATTTACCGGAAATAACAGGCGCTATTCGGAATCTTAATTCCAACTCAGCGCAACCCGGGATAAATCGAGAGCAAGTTAAGACTTTAGATATCTTGCTGCCAGACAGATTAAAAATGGTAGTTTTCAATCAAACAATAAAACCTGTTTTCGAAAAAATATTCAAAAACTGCAAACAAATCCAAACTCTCTCGAAGCTGCGGGATACGCTGTTGCCCAAACTGATGAAGGGGGAGATAAGAGTGAAGAGTGAACAGTGAAGAGTGAAAAGTGAAAAGTGAACAGTGAAAAGGGAAGAGTGAAAAGTGAAGAGTGATAAGTGAAGAGTGAAAAGGGAAAAGGGAAAAGGAGTGAGAAATTCAATTTTAAAAGAAAAAAGCTATAAATTTGCCGTTCGGATTGTCAAGCTCTCACAATATCTGCAGCGAGAGAAAAAAGAATATGTCCTAAGCAAACAGATTTTGGAAAGCGGAACAGCCATCGGGGCATTGATTCGAGAAGCAGAATTCGGGCAAAGCAGGGCGGATTTTGCACACAAAATGAGTATTGCATTGAAGGAAGCCAATGAAACCGATTACTGGCTCTGTTTGATGAAGGATGCAGACTATATAGATAAAAAGATGCACGAGAGTATGCAGACAGATTGTCAGGAACTGACAGCTATGCTGATATCAACCGTAAAAACGAGTAAAAGAGTGAAAAGTGAAGAGTGAAAAGGGAAAAGTGAAGAGGGAAGAGGGGAAAAGATTTCGAAACGATTTTTACTACGCCGAGTTAAACCATGAGCCTCTTCGAATCCGATATTGAACAGTATGTGATTGAACTGCTGCAATCGCAGGGGTTTGAGTATCTGTCTCCTGAAGAGCAGGCCGCCGAACGGCAGAGCCCCGGCGAGGTTGTTCTGGTCAACCGCCTCCGAAACGCCGTCGATATGCTCAACCCGGGCATTCCGGAGGAGACCCGAGTTCAGGCCCTCCGGCAGGTTCTCCACCTGCCCAGCCAGAACCTTATCGATAACAACGAGGCGTTTCACCGGATGCTGACGGAGGGAGTCGAGGTAGAATACCTCGTTGACGGCACCGTTCGGGGCGACAAGGTCCGGCTGATTGATTTTGAGGAGGTCCGCAACAACGAGTTTCTGGTCTGCAACCAGTTTACCGTCACCGAAAACAACATCACCAAACGCCCGGATGTAGTCCTGTTTGTCAACGGTCTGCCTCTGGCGGTGATGGAACTGAAGAACCCGGCCGATGAAAACGCCACAATTGCCAAGGCCTTTACCCAGCTGCAGAATTACAAAAGCGCCATTCCGTCCCTTTTCCATTATAACGCCGTTCTGGCTGTTTCCGACGGCTTCGATGCGAGGGCCGGGACGATTTCTTCGGATTACGGCCGGTTTGCCGCCTGGAAATCCATTGACGGCCGACGGGAAGAGAGCCCCACAGTCCCGCAGCTGGAAATGCTGGTTCGGGGGATGCTGAACAAAACGGTTTTTCTGGACCTGATACGGCATTTTACTGTCTTTGAGAAAACGATGAGGACCGACCCCCAAACCGGTCTGTCGAGCACTGTATCCGTGAAGAAAACGGCGGCCTATCATCAGTATTTTGCCGTGAACAAAGCGGTTGAGATGACTCTGCAGGCAAGCCGCCCCGACGGAAACCGAAAAATCGGCGTGGTCTGGCATACGCAGGGCTCCGGAAAGAGTTTGTCGATGGTCTTTTATACCGGCAAAATCGTTCTGAACCTGGACAACCCGACGGTGGTCGTTGTGACCGACCGCAACGATCTGGATGACCAGCTGTTTGAGACGTTTGCGGGGTGCCGGCAGCTGCTTCGGCAGGAGCCGGTGCAGGCCCAGAGCATTGCCCATCTGAAAACGCTTCTGAGAACGGCCGGCGGCGGCATTATTTTTACGACTCTGCAGAAGTTTTCCCCGGAGGAGGGCCAATCGCATTTTGAACGGCTGTCGGAGCGCCGGAATATTGTTGTGATTGCCGACGAGGCACACCGGAGCCATTACGGCTTTCAGGCAAGACATATTACACAGCAAGACGGCACGGTAAGAACAGTCTACGGAATGGCCAAGTATCTGCGGGACGCCCTGCCGAATGCGTCGTTTATCGGTTTTACAGCCACACCGATCGAGAAAGAGGACATCTCCACGCGTTCGGTTTTCGGGAATGAGATTGATATTTACGACATTGAGCAGTCCATCCGGGACGGCGCGACGGTTCCCATCTATTATGAATCGCGGCTGGCCAGGATTCAATTAAAGCCCGAAGAAAAGGAGCTGCTCGATGAGGAAGTCGCGGCCATCACCGAAGGGGCCGAAAGCACCGCCGCCGAAAGAGCCAAGGCCAAATGGACCCAGCTGGAGGCCATTGTAGGGCATCCGGACAGAGTAAAGGATGTCGCCGCAGATATTGTTCAGCATTTTGAACAGCGGCAGGAGGTTTTTGACGGCAAGGCCATGATCGTCTGTATAAGCCGGCGGACAGCGGTTGCGATGTACGAGGCCATTCTGAGACTTCGGCCGAACTGGGCGGAGCAGTTAAAAGTGGTGATGACCTCCGCCTCCTCCGATCCGCCGGAATGGCAGCCGCACAGCACCACTAAAGAACAGCGGCGGGAGATTGCAGCACGCTTTAAGAATCCGAACGACCCGCTAAAGATGGTTATCGTCTGTGATATGTGGCTGACGGGTTTTGATGTGCCGTGTCTGCATACGATGTACATTGATAAGCTGATGCGCGGTCATACGCTGATGCAGGCGATTGCCCGGGTCAATCGGATTTTCCGGGATAAAGAAGGCGGCCTCATTGTGGACTATATCGGGTTTGCATCAGAGCTGAAGGAAGCCATTGCGGTCTATACACAAAGCGGCGGCCGGGGAACTCCGACGCTGGATCAGTCGGAAGCTGTGCGGGTGATGCTCGAAAAACTCGAGGTTGTGCGACAGATGTTTTCTCATTTTGACTATCGGCAGTTTTTTGCGGCTGATACAAATCAGAAGCTTACTGTGATTCTCGAAGCACAGGAATATATTTTGGGACTTGAAAACGGCAGAGAACGCTTTATTCGGGAAGTGACCGCTTTGTCGAGGGCCTTTGCCCTTTCGATTCCTCATCCGGAGGCGCTGGCGGTACGGGATGAGGTCGGGTTTTTCCAGGCCGTCAAGGCACGTCTGGTCAAGTATGAGCCGGCCGGTTCGGGAAAATCGGATGCCGAGATCGAAACGGCGATTCGACAGATTGTAGACCGGGCTTTGGTTTCGGAAGGGGTTGTCGATATTTTCGATGCGGCCGGGATTAAAAAACCGGACATTTCGATTCTTTCCGATGAGTTTCTGAAAGAAATTCAGGGAATGGAGCGGAAGAATATCGCGATTGAAGTGCTGCGGAAACTGCTGAGTGATGAAATTCGGGTGCGAAATAAGAAGAATCGAACACAAAGTAAGAAACTGTCTGAGATGCTTCAGGAGGCAATCCGGCGGTATCAGAATCATTTGCTGACAACGGCTCAGATTATTGATGAGCTGATCCGGATGGCGAGGGAGATACGGGAATTAGACAAGCGAGGCGAAAAACTGCATCTTTCGGAGGAAGAACTGGCCTTTTATGATGCGCTGGCCGACAATCAGAGCGCTGTTGATGTTCTGGGCGACGAAACATTGAGGGATTTGGCCCGCGTGCTGGTCCAGCGGGTCAAGGAAAATACGACGATTGACTGGACGATTCGAGACAATGTACGCGCCAAACTGCGGGTGACCATCAAAAGACTCCTTCGCCAATACGGGTACCCGCCGGATTTGCAGCAGATGGCAACCGATAACGTACTCAAGCAAGCGGAACTTCTTGCGGACGACTGGTCGCGGCAGATGTAAGTATCGCAATTGAACCGGCGAGTTGGGGTGGGAAAAGAATTTCTTGCAAAGTTCGGCAAATTCACGATACTGAATTGGATATTGCAAAGAAACCTTGGCTGATTTTTTCTAAAAGGACCTGAAGCGATGGCAGCGAAGCGAACGGACAGCGCGGGCAAGCGCGGGCTTTCGATGGCCGCACGGGCGGTGCATGCGGGGGAGCCGCGGAAGCGGTATGCGGACTCGATTACGACGCCGATTGTGCAGACGTCGACGTTTGTGTTTGCCGACAGCCGGGAGATTGAACGGTACACGCACGGGGGCAAAAAGCGGTACGAATACGGGCGGTACGGGAACCCGACGGCGACGATTGCGGAACGGCGGCTGGCGGATTTGGAGGGGGCGGAGGACTGCGTGGTGTTTTCGTCGGGGATGAGCGCGATTACGACGACGATTCTGTCGCTGGTGCAGTCGGGCGACCATATCGTGATTACCGACGACAGCTACAAGAAGACGCTGGAGTTCTGCCGGTCGTACCTGAAGCAGTTCGGCATCGGGTGCACGATTGTGCCGTTCGGGGATTATGCGGGGCTGGAGAAGGCGATTCGAAAAAATACGCGGTTTATCTTTTCGGAATCGCCGACGAATCCGTATCTGAATATTTTCGATTTGGTGAAACTGAAGGCGATTGCGCGGCGGCACCGGGTGCTGACGCTGATTGACAGCACGTTTGCGACGCCGCTGAACCAGCGGCCGCTGGAGTTCGGGATTGATTTGGTGCTGCACAGCTGCACGAAGTATCTGGCGGGGCATAATGATATTCTGGCGGGGGCGGTGCTGGGGCGGACGGAGCTGGTGGACAAGATTCGCAACCTGCACAAGTCGATGGGCGGCACGATTGACCCGCACTGCTGCTATTTGCTGCTGCGGGGGCTGAAGACGTTTCCGCTGCGGGTGGCGCGGCAGAACGAGACGGCGCTGACGGTGGCGCGGTACCTGGAGGGGCATCCGAAGATTAAGCGGGTGTATTATCCGTTTCTGGAGAGCCATCCGCATTATGAGGTGGCCAAGAGCCAGATGAGCGGGGGCGGCGGCGTGGTGACGTTTGAGACGAAGGGGACGCTGCGGGCGGCCAAGCGGTTTCTGGATGCGCTGCGGCTGTGCTATATCGGGCCGAGTCTGGGGGGCGTGGAGACGCTGATTACGCATCCGGCGCTGGTCAGCTATTACGACTATTCGCGGAAGGAGCGGTACGAGCTGGGGATTACGGATACGCTGTTTCGGCTGGCGGTGGGGATTGAGGAGGCCGAGGATATTATCGCGGACCTGGAGCGGGGGCTGCGGAAGCTGTAAGAGCGGCCGGCGGCCAGAAACCAGCAACCGGTTAACAGATTTACCCCCCCCTTTTGTCTCGTTCGAGGGACTATCTTTCCATGGGCTTGCGCCCGCGGCTAAAAGGGAAGAAAGCGGGAAGGGTCAGCGGTTGAGGACGAGGGCGGCGGCGCCGGTGATGCGGCTGTGTTTGACGGCCAGGAGGGCTTCATTGGCCTGCTCGAGGGGGAAGGCGGTGACTTCGGCCTTGAGGCCGATCTGGGCGGCAATGCGGAGGAATTCGCTGCCGTCGGCATAGGTGACGTTGGCGGTGCTTTGGATGGTGCGTTCGGACCAGAGCAGCTCGGCATAGTCCATCGGGGGAATGGGGTCGATTTTGCGGATGGCGTTGATGACGAGCTTGCCGCCTTTCTGGAGGTTTCGCAAAATCAGCGGCAGGGCCCGGCCGACCGGCGTAAAATCGATGACTTTGTCCATCTTCTGCGGGGGATTGTCTTCGGTATGGCCCGCCCAGTCGGCCCCCAGCCGGAGGGCCTGCTGCTGATGCTCCCGGTCGCGGCTGAAGGCAAAGACCCGGCAGCGGGGATACAGGACCCGCAGGACCTGGATGGTCAGGTGGGCGGAGGCGCCAAAGCCGAAGAGCCCGACGATTTGGCCGTCTTCGATTTGGCAGAGCCGCAGAGCGCGATAGCCGATGACGCCTGCACACAAAAGCGGGGCTGTGTGCAGGTCATCCAGCAAGGGCGGAAGCAGATGGGCGAAGGCAGCGGGGACGGTCATCCGTTCGGCGTATCCGCCGTCGGCATCCAAGCCGGTCCAGAGGGCTTTTTCGCAGAGATTTTCCAGTCCGCGGGTGCAGAAGGAGCAGGTGCGGCAGGATTTCCACAGCCAGGTGATGCCGACGCGGTCGCCGATTTGGAAGCTGCCGACGCGGGGACCTTTGGCGATGACCCGGCCGACAACCTGATGACCGAGAATGCGGGGAAGCCGGGACACGGGCAGACGGCCTTCGATTTCATCCAGTTCGGTATGGCAGACCCCGCAGACGCTCACTTCCAGGAGCAGTTCATCCTCGGCGGGCTGCGGGTCGGGCATTTCGAGCAGACGGACGGGCTTTTGCTCGACGGGGGCGATTTCAGTCAGAGCGGCGGCTTTCATCCTGCAGCTCCTTTAGGGCGGCGGCGAAGGTCTCATAGGCGGGCCGGTCAAACAGGCAAAAGACGACCCGCTGAAGAGAGGTTTGGGGATTGTTTTGGAGGAAATCACGGGCGGTTCGAAGCAGAATGCGGGCACAGCGGTCGATGGGATAACCGAAGATGCCGGTGCTGATGGCACAGAAAGCAATGCTTTGGAGATAGTGCGTGTCGGCTACCTTGAGGGAGTTCAGGGCGGCCTGCTTGAGTTTGCGGTCTTCATTGCCTTCGCCCATTCGGGGGCCGACAGCGTGAATGACATAGCGGGCTTTGAGATTGCCGGCCCCGGTCAGAACCGCCCCGCCGACAGGTACGGGGGCCTTCTGATCGCATTCCTCCTGAATGGATGGGCCGCCCTTTCGGCGGATGGCCCCGGCTACACCGCCGCCCATAATCAGCTGAGAGTTGGCGGCATTGACGATGGCATCGGTATCCTGTTCGGTGATGTCGCCCTGCACCAGTTCAATGGTTTTGTCAGCGAGCATCCATTTCATATCCGTATTCTCCTGTTTGCAGCCGGCTGCTTTGGCTTTCCTTGTTTTTTCAGCATAACGTTTTTCTTGCTTTTTGGCAAAGGGATTGAGTACAATCCTGTTTTTATCCGAAAAAGAAGGGCTCGGGGTGTAGCTCAGTTTGGCCAGAGCGCCTGGTTTGGGACCAGGAAGTCGCAGGTTCGAATCCTGTCACCCCGATTTGGAAAATTTGGGGACGGGCATTCCTTTTGCATATTCCTTTCTCTGTGAACGCAAGAAAGTGCGAATGTCGGAACTTTTTTCGACAATTCTGTAGAAAAGCGAAAATAAAACTACAAAAGTGTCATAAGGAAGTGTTTTGATGAAGATTCGCTGTCTTCGCCATGTTCCGTTTGAAGACGCCGGAGCCATTGAGGATTGGGCGGTTCATCGGGGATTTCCGCTTTGTTATACCTGTCTGGATGAGAATGAAGGGCTGCCCAGAACGGAAAGTTTTGACTTTCTGGTTGTTCTGGGCGGGCCGATGAATATTTATGAGGAAGAGCAATACCCTTGGCTTGCGGAGGAAAAACAGTTTTTGAAAGAATGTGTACGGGCCCGAAAAAAGATACTGGGCATCTGCCTGGGGGCACAACTGCTGGCCGATGTTTTGGGAGGAAAAGTCTCTGGAAACCCCTTCAAAGAAATCGGCTGGCATCCCGTTCATCTTTCCCGCACGGCCGAACAATCCCCTGTTTTGCTGCGGATTTTTCCAAAACGCTTTACAGCGTTTCAGTGGCACGGGGATACGTTTCATATCCCGCCGGGCGGACTGCGCTGGGCGGAAAGCAGCGCCTGCCAAAACCAAGCTTTTCAATATGGACAGAACATTATCGGTCTCCAATTTCACCTTGAGTACACGAGAAAGAATATCGAGAATATGTTATATTACTGCTCCGATGAAATTATCGACTCCCCCTTTATCCAAAAACCCTCAATTATTCGAAAAGGATATGACTATCTTCCTCAAATGAACGCCCTGCTGTTTCGGTTTCTGGACGAATGGCTCGCACAGCCCCCTGTGCCTTCCTAAGCTTCTCAAAAAGCAAGATTCCGCACCAGATTTTTTATCTCCTTTTCTATCAAGCACTTGAAGACAAAATATTTCCTGTTTTTTAATTTGACTTGACAAGGTTTTCCGACAAAGATAATATAAAGTAAACGTTTACTGGAAGTTTGTCATAACAATACAAAGCCAAGGATGTGCCTGAAGAAACCCAAGCAGGCATTTTTTTGAACAGCCGCCAGTAAACGTTTACTGAAAAAAGAGAGGGAAGGCGAGGGAAAACCGAACCATGGCCAAGAAACGCACCTCTATCCCGACGGTCCGCGAGATAGCCAGCCACTGCGGAGTCAGCAACGCCACTGTCAGCCGTGTTTTGAACGGCAATTATTCCAACGGCTTTTCCGTCCGTGAGGAAGTGCGTCAGCTGATTACCCAGATGGCGGAGGAACTGGGGTATCGGCCCAATCTGGCGGCCAAGAATCTGGTCAAGCGTCAAACCAAAATCATCAGCATCATCGGCTACAATACGGTATTCGGCTGGCCGAGCAATATTTACCAGTTGACAACAGAAGAAGCCGTCCGGATGCTCCAGGACCATCAGTACGATGTGTGCTCGACGGCCCCGAATCTGCTGCGGGATGATACGGAACTGCCGCCCTGGCGTGTGGACGGGATTATCGTGATTCAGGAATGCTCCCCCCGAACCATTGAGGAGATGGAAAAAATCCGTCTGCCGTATGTGGTCATCAATGGCCCGCGCGGCTCGCTGGGTTCGTCCGTGATTCCGGATGACCCCGAGGCCACTCGGGAAGCGATTCGATACCTGTACGACCTGGGCCATCGCCGAATCGCCTATGCCGGTCCGACCCCGCAGCACCGCAGACATTTCAGTATCGAAGAGCGTCATCGGACCTATCTGGAGGAGCTCCAGCAGCGCAAACTGGTCTGCATCAGCGGCCATGATAAAGTCTTTGAGGACGGGATTTCGTTTCTTAAGCGGGCCGTGCTGGAGGAAAAAGCAACGGCGATTCTGGCCTATGACCACGTGGTGGCTCTGAAGATTCTCCACGATGCCCCGACGCTGAATATCGCCATTCCGGAACATGTCAGTCTGATGTGCTTCAATGATGAGTACCTGTGCGATATTGTCAAGCCGGCCCTGACGACCATCGGCGCCCCGTCGCGGGAAATGGGCAAATTGGCGGCTCAGCTGCTGCTGCGTCAGATTGAACTGCCTCCGGAAGAGCGCAGCGGACAGACCGTCAAACTCCAACAGCATCTGATTATCCGTTCTTCGACCAGCCGTCCTTTCGGCATTAAGATTGAAGAAATCGGCCGCTCGGACAGACGGCTGAGCGGCTACGATGAGGAAGTGCTGCCGGCACAGCGTCAGTAACTCTGTGCCGCTGAAATATTCTTAGGGTCTGCGGAATCTTTGAGACCTTTGCATGGAGGCAAAGGCGGAAGACGGGTGTCAGGGAAGAAGAAAGGAAGACAAGAGACTGAAAGCGGAGGCATTATGAAGAAGAGAAGAGGAGTTGCAATTCTATTCTTGTGTCTGGCGATGTCGGGGGCGGCCCGTGCGGTCGAAATCATTAATATTGACATCAATAATTACGGCAATGACAGTGCCTATTCGGGTCCCGGGGCCGCGACAGGCCGTACGGACTGGATTCCCTTCTACGGCGGCTGGGGGATTGCCGTGGGCTCTCAGCGTTCGGCGAATCTGGTCAATCAGGGAGCCGGTGCCGCCGCCAGCACGTATGCCGAGCAGATTTGGATCGGCGATGACGGCCGCGGACACGGCTATATCACCGGTGCCGGCAGCGGTCTGATGGACGACGGGTTTGTCAACACAGGCGGAGCCGGCGGACTGAACGACCCGAATATCGCCTTTATGGGCGAAGGAGCCTACGGCGGAACGTTTGACCTGATTGTGTACGGAAGCCAGGCAGGGACCTTTACGCTGGCGGACGGCAATGACATTCTGGCCAGCAAGTCCGTTACGGGCGGGGTGCCGTCGGGCTTTGTCGAAGGCGGCAACTATGTAGTGTTTCAGAATGTGACGCTGGGCCAACCGAATATGATTCGGCTGTACTATACGAACGTCATCAACGGCCTTCAGCTTGTCAGCCGAAAGACACCCGTGACGATTGAGCCCTCTTCCGACCCAAATGACAATCTGATAGACGCCCGCAATTATGATGTGGCGTTTGATACGAATGCCCGGGGCGGCGAAATCACGATTTATGGGCCGGATTTGGGCAACTATGTCCATTATCTGGACACGGGCGAATATATGATTTATGACCTGTATGTTCCGCAGGGATCACAGGGCAAATATCTGCTGTCGGCGGATTTTGTGACGTACTGGGGAGCGGCGGGCCTGAATCTGTATCTGGACAACAAACCTCTGGGCTCTCTGACACAAACTCAGCATCAGGAGGACTCGACCATATACCGGTCTCTGGAAGAGCTGCCGGTGAATCTGTTTGCAGGCACTCACGAACTGAAATGGGCCAATACGCAGCTGTACTTTGATGTGGTTCGGCTGCGTCTGACGTATGAGGGGCCGATTTCTCTGGATAACTGCAGCGATGTCTATCTGTATGAACTGGAACCGGCGGGCGACCTGAACCAGGACTGCCGAGTGGATTTGGAGGATTTGTCGGTTTTGGTCAACAACTGGCTGGTCAATTATGACCCTGAGGCGCAGTAAAACGGCGGAGTGTGACGGGAACCTTATTCGAAGAAGAGGAGATAACCGATGAGCAATCGAATGAAGACAGTTACGGCTTTTTGTGCGGTCTGGCTGATGCTGGCGGCCGCACCGACTTATGCGGTGGTAATCGGAGACTGGGAAGGAACACCGGACGGATGGATTGACTGGGGAAATAAGGAATCGGTCGATTCGGCCAACAATATGCCGTCGAAATATCAGTATGCAACGATTGGAGCCACCCGCGGCAGTCAAAGCTTGAAAGTGATACAGTCGGGGTGGGGGCAGAGTCTGTCGATTCAGCTGAACGCCGAGCAGCGTGCTGCGTTTATGGCGGGTGAGAAATTTTCGATTGATATGACGGTGGCGGCCAATGACGGAAGCATCACGGGCGGTTATACGCAGATTCACACCGTTTATATGAATGCACCGGGACCCGGCTTTACAGCCGTGGTGACGGACGCCCCGCTGAACTTTTACTGGTGGTCTGGCTCGCCGCAGCGGACCCAGACGCTTGTGGTGGATTATAAGGCGTTTCGAGACCAGATTACCAGCCCGGACTATATTGAGATTGTTTTGGCCCTGAATACGGGCGGCGGCGCCCCGCCGGAGATGTATTTTGACAATGCCCAGATTATTCTTCCGCAGACATATGAAGAACTGGTTCGGCAGGACAATCCGGTGCTGTATCTGAAGTTTGATAAAATCCCGCTGGCGGATTCGTCGCCGAACAACTACTGGGTGCAGCAGCGTCCCGGGGCAAGTCTGGCTGCCAACATCGGCATGGGGAATGCCATTTATCTGAACGGCACCTCCAGCGGCTGTGTGGCCGCCTCCAAAATCAATAATCCGAGCTGGGGCGGAACCTACGGGGACCAGTACTCTTTTGCCCCGGATGACATTACATTTGAGTTCTGGGCCAAGATTGAAATGATGGAACAGTACGGGATGTTCTTCCAGCAGATCGGCCCTTACACCCGAGAAGATTTTGCTCCGGGCTTTGGACAGGCGGGACCGGCCGCAAATACGCTGGGCAATCTTCGAATTCTGAATGGTACAACGGATGCCAACGATCTGGATTTCTGGTATCCGGGGACGGCGACCCCCTCTGACGGCGGATGGCACCATTATGTGGTGACTTACGACGAAGGGTACGGCGGCAATCCGGACCAGATGCAGATTCAGCTGTTCCTGGACGGGCAATTGGTCGGCTCCACGGTGGTTGGACGGACGGGTCTGCCGGCCCGGCTGGGACCGGAACAGGACCATTTGGTCATCGGCGGAGAAAACAACCGGGGATACATCTACAACGTTTTCAAGGGGTGGATGGATGAGTTTGCCATCTATGCCGGTGTGCTCAGTTCAGAGCGCGTAGCGGCTCACTATGCCCAGGGTCGGCTGGAAATCGAGCCGCAGAACTGCGAGCAGGTCTTCCAGCGGGGTCAGGGATTGGCGGGCGACTTCAACCGCGACTGTATGATTGACCTGAATGACTTTGTGTATATTGCTCAGTCGTGGCTGGTGTGCAATGACCCGCAGCTGTTCGGGTCGGACCCGCTCTGTGAGCCGACGTGGTAAACCGAAAGAAAAACGGGAGCCGGTCTTAACGGGCCGGCTCCTTTTCCGAGCGTGTCGAAGTGTGTGAGATGCAGTAGAACCGAGCCCTGAGGCGCAGGGCAAAAGAGAACGAGAACAAGAAACTTTTGGAGGAAGGAAAAATGAACAAGTGGATTGGATTGGCGCTGGCAGGCCTTTTGCTGGTGAGTATACAGGCCCCGGCCCTGGTCATCGGCAACTGGGAATCGATGCCCAACAGCGGGGACGGCTGGATTGACTGGGGACAGGGACAGGTTCCGATTGAAACGCTGCCGGCCAAATACAGCGCCAGCACCATCGGTGCAACGCTGGGCAGCCAGAGTCTCCGCGTGGACCAGTCGGGCTGGGCGCAGGCCCTTTCGATCAAACTGAACGCGGCCCAGCGTGCGGCGTTTATGAGCAGCTCGACATTCTCAATTGATATGACGGTGCGGGCCAATGACGGAACCATCTCGGGCGGATACACCCAGATTTATATGGTGTATATGAATGCCCAGGGTGCCGGGTGGCAGTCGGTAACCGGGACCACACCGCTGAATTTCTACTGGTGGCCCGGCTCCCCGCAGCGGACCCAGACGCTCAGCGTGGACTACAGTGCGTATCGGGCTCAGGTTACGCCGAATCCCGGATGGGTTGAAATCATTCTGGCCCTGAATACCGGCGGCGGCGCTCCGACGGATATGTATTTTGACAACGCTCAGCTGACCGGCGTTCCGGAACCGGCTACGCTGGCCCTGCTGGCAACGGGTGCCCTGCTGAGCATTCGGAAGCAGAAATAAGCAGTTCGAGATTTCGAACAGAACGGCGGCCCGGACAAAGCGGGAGGGCCGAATTCCGGGCCGCCGCCTTTGAACAAAAGGCCCTGCAAGCGGGCCGATGAAAAAATCTATACGGTACCAAACGAAGAGACAGAGAGAGAAGAGAACGATTATGAAAACCAAAAAGGCCTTTACATTAATTGAGCTGCTGGTGGTCATTGCCATCATCGGACTGCTGCTGGCCATCATAGTGCCTGCCCTCCGGCGAGCGAAAGAGTACGGGATGCGTGTTCTGTGCAGCAACAACCTGAAATCCATCGGGACGGCCAACCAAGTGTACGCGAACGAGTACAAAGGGGCATATGTGCCGCTGTGCTACAAGACCTCCCCGACCAGCGCCTGGCGCGTAGACTGGATTCGCAATGACGGGTTTCGGGCGATTCTGGATGTGGAGAGTCTGCGGAGCAGTGAGGAGCCCCGGTATTACGGGATTCCGAGGAAACTGATGTGCCCGGCGGACAAAATCAGCAAGAATCTGGCCAATGTGAGCAGTCAGGGAGTTTTAACCAGTTATGCGATGAATTCGACCGAATGGGGCGGCTTTGACTACATCAACAATCCGTCGTACAACTTGTATATAGGCCACACCATCCGGACGATGACCCTGCCGGCGGAACGGCTGGCATTCATTGACGGGATTGACTGGTGGACCCACTGGTATTCCGCAGATCCTGCCAGAGGGTGGAACCTGGCCGGTCAATTGTCCATTGATGAATACAAGAGCCAGTACAATCTGCATGGTCCGGTGATTTACCGTCACAGCGAAGGGGCCAATGTCGCTTTTTATGACGGCCATGTAGAGTCCTTCCGCAAAGAAGATTTGTTTGTCCGGGAAGATTATGAGAAAAAGCCCCAGCGGCCGGGAATGTGGGTGATGAACCTGCCGTTGTTTTATGAACGCAATCCCGGGTCAAAGTGAGCCGGCACCCCTAACCCGCCGGGAGGCCTGTTCGGGCGGCCGAGTCTCTTTGACGGTATCGTATGGTGAAATGCTGAGGGCCTGTGAAAAACAGGCCCCTTTTTTTGACATCAGGAGCCCGAAAGAATGCAAAGAAGGGAAAAAACAGTGTTTTGGCTTGCAGTCATCGGATGGATGCTGACAGCCTCCTGCAGCCGGGCGGACGACGGCAGCCGATTGTGGCTGCGGTATGACCCGCTCGAGGAGCCGCTGCGCACTCAATATCAGCAGCGGGTTCGGGAACTGGTGATTCCTTCGACCGATGTGTTCGGTGCCGTTCGGGAGGAACTGCTGGAGGGGTTGGGAGGGCTGCTGGGAGAAAAACCGTCTGTTCGTGAATCTGTTTCGCAAAACGGGGCTGTATGGATAGGGACGGCTCAAACGCTCCGGACGGATTCCTGCCCTGTCGATTTGTCCGAATTGCAGGAACTGGGGGAGGAAGGGTTCCTTATCCGTTCCGTCAAAATAGACTCCAAGGATGTGATTGTGATTGCGGGCAATACGGAACGAGGCGCTTTATACGGGGGGTTTTGTTTTCTGCGGCTTCTGCAGACCGGCCGGCCGATTGACAATCTGTCTATCCGGGAAAAACCGCGGATAGCCCGCCGCCTTCTGAATCACTGGGACAATCTGGACGGCAGCGTCGAGCGCGGCTACGCCGGACGCTCTATCTGGAAATGGCAGGACCTTCCGGAACGGATAGACCCGCGGTACAAGGTGTATGCCAGAGCCAACGCCTCTATCGGGATTAACGGGGCCGTACTGAACAACGTGAACGCTCAGCCGCAAATTTTGTCTGAAGCATATCTGAAAAAAACGGCGGCGATTGCCCAGGTGCTCCGTCCGTACGGCATCCGAGTCTATTTGAGCGTCAAGTTTACCTCTCCGATGGAACTGGGAGGGCTTGGAACGTGCGACCCGCTGGAGCCGGCTGTACGGGACTGGTGGAAGGAAAAAGCCAAAGAAATCTATGCCCTGATTCCGGACTTTGGAGGATTCCTGGTCAAGGCGTATTCAGAAGGACAGCCCGGACCGCAGATGTACGGGCGAACCCATGCGGACGGTGCCAATCTGCTTGCGGAGGCGCTGGCACCGTTCCATGGGATTGTGATGTGGCGCTCGTTTGTGTACGACCTGACGATTGATGAAGACCGGGCCAAATGCGCGTATCTGGAGTTTGTGCCGCTGGACGGACAATTTGCTCCGAATGTGCTGGTCCAGACCAAGAACGGTCCCGTGGATTTCCAGCCGCGCGAGCCATTTAACCCGCTTTTTGGAGCGATGCCGAAAACGCCGCTGATGCTTGAACTTCAGATTACGCAGGAATACACAGGCCAGGCCAAGCATCTGGTCTATCTGGGGCCGCAGTGGAAAGAGGTTCTGGAGGCCGACACCTATGCCTACGGTCCGGGAACCACAGTCGGCAGGATTGTGGACGGCTCGGCGGAGGGACATACGCTCAGCGGAATCGCCGGCGTGTCGGGCATCGGGACGGATGCCAACTGGACGGGACATCCCTTCTCGCAGGCCAACTGGTATGCGTTCGGCCGGCTGGCCTGGGATTATACGCTCTCGGCGGAGACAATCGCCCGGGAGTGGATCCAGATGACCCTGACGCGCGGCCCAAAGGCGGTCAACGTCATTGCTGAAATGATGGCGGGCTCGTGGGAGGCCTGTGTGGATTATATGACGCCGCTGGGACTGGCACACCTGATGGCGGAAGGCCACCACTACGGACCGGCCCCCGATTACGTGCATCCCGTGCGGCATGACTGGAGCTCCACCTATTATCACCGGGCCTCCAAAACCGGAATCGGTTTTGACCGAAGCTCCAAAGGAAGCAATGCCGTCAGCCAATATCATCCGCCGCTGCGGGAACTCCTCGATGACCCGAAAACCTGTCCGGAAAAATATCTGCTGTGGTTTCATCATCTGCCCTGGGACCGGCGGATGAGTTCCGGACGGACGCTCTGGGAGGAGATGCAGGCCCGCTATCAGCGCGGTGTGGAATACGTGGAACGGATGCAGCGGACCTGGAAAACGCTGGAAGGCAAAATCGACCGGACGATTTTCGATGAAGTGAACCGCCGGCTGGCCCTGCAGGCAGACAACGCCCGGCAGTGGCGGGATGTCTGCTTAAACTATTTCGGACAATTTCCAGACGCATCCATTGAAAAAAAGAACGCACAACAGTAAATTCATAGAGCCGAGAACAACACAGGAGACTTTTATGGAAAATGGAGTGAAAAAACTTTCAATCGGTGAGAAAATCGGCTACGGTCTGGGCGATGCGGCTTCCAACCTTTTTTTCCAGATTTTCATCATTTATCTATCCTATTTTTATACAGACGTCTTCGGGATTCCCGCGGCGGCGCTGGGAACAATGATGCTGGTGACTCGAATCTGGGACGCCGTGAATGACCCGATTATGGGGATGATTGCCGACCGGACGAATTCGCGATGGGGAAAATTCCGCCCGTGGCTGCTCTGGTGTGCGGTGCCGTTCGGGGTGCTGGGGGTATTGATGTTTACCACGCCGAATCTGGGACCGACGGGCAAACTGATTTGGGCATATGTAACCTATACGGCAATGACGATGATTTATACAGCCATCAATGTGCCGTACTCCGCTCTGATGGGGGTCATCACGCCGGACTCAATGGACCGCACGGTGGTGTCCTCCTTCCGGTTTGCCCTGGCCTTTGTGGGCACCTTCAGCGTTCAGCTGCTTCTGACAAGGATGGTGCGGTTCTTCGGCCAAGGCAATGAAACCGTCGGATGGCAATGGGCGGCGGTCGTTTTCTCCTGCGCAGCCGTCCTTTTATTCCTGGTCACCTTCACCACAACGCGGGAACGAGTGCAGCCGCCCAAAGGGAAAAATCCGATTCTTCGTGATTTAAAAGATTTGCTGACCAATCTCCCCTGGCTCCTGATCGGCGGAGCAACCGTCTTTCAGCTGGCCTTTATCGTCATGCGCGGCAGCTGCATACCCTACTTCTTTAAATACTATATTCAGGACAGAGAAATCAGTCTGTTCGGAATGACCAAAATCATTCCCCATGACGACCTGTCTTCTTACTACCTGATGGCCGGCACGGTATTCACGCTGGCGGGGGCGGTCCTGTCCAAATGGTTCAGCCTGCGGCTGGGCAAACCGCAGGCCTATTTATTCTTTTTAACCCTCTGCGGTCTGTCCACAGCCGCCGTTTATTTTCTGGATCGGGATAACCTCGGTCTGCTGCTGGTCCTGCAGCTGATTGCCTCCTTTTCCGTCGGACCGGTCTCCGTTCTGCAATGGGCGATTTATACGGATACCGCCGATTATTCGGAGTGGAAGAACGGCCGGCGTGCGACGGCTTTGATTATGGCCGCCTCGCTTTTTGCCTTGAAGATGGGAGTAGCTATCGGCGGAGCCCTGCTGGCCTGGATTCTGGCGGCCTACGGGTACAACGCAGAAAATGCGGAACAAACCCCGACAGCCCTGACAGGCATTCGGATGAGCATGAGTCTTTATCCGTCGGTTTTCGCCTTTCTTGGGGCAGCCCTGATGCTCTTTTACCCGCTGAGCAACCAGCGGATGAAGCAGATTGAAAGCGACCTGATCGCACGTCGAAAACAATATGAAAGCCGATCGATTCAGTAACATTGTGCAATGGAAAGGAATCAGCCAATGAAGCAGGTGAAATGGGGTATTCTTTTTGCGGCAGCGATTCTGTTTGTTCAAACCGGCCGTTCTGCGGAAAAGGAAGAGCCGGCCCTCAAAGATGTTTTTGAAGGCCGATTCCGGGTGGGTGCGTCTCTGAATGCGGACCAGATACACGGGAAGATCCCATCGGAAACAGCGCTGGTGGTCAAACACTTCAATACGATTACGGCAGAAAACGCGATGAAATGGGAAAGCATTCATCCGAAACCGGAGGAATACACATTCGAGACGGCGGATGCGTTTGTGGAGTTTGGGCAGAAAAGCAAGATGTTTATTGTGGGCCATACCCTCGTCTGGCACAGCCAGACCCCGCGATGGGTCTTTCAAAACGCCGAAGGCGGTCCGGCGGGCAGACAGATGCTCCTGCAGCGGATGAAGGAGCATATCGAAACCGTAGTCGGCCGCTACAAAGGCCGTGTCCACGCCTGGGATGTGGTCAATGAGGCCATCGAGGCGGACGGCAGTCTGCGCAAGAGCCCGTGGCTGCAAATCATCGGCCCGGATTATATCGCCAGGGCCTTCGAGTTTGCCCATGCCGCCGACCCGGAGGCGGAACTGTATTACAATGATTATGACGAGTGGAAGCCCGGCAAGCGGCAAGCCATCGTCAGTCTGGTCAATGAACTGCGGGAGAAAGGAATTCGGATCGACGGGATCGGGATGCAGGGGCATTGGGGGCTGGATTATCCGGAGCTGGAAGAAGCCGAGAAAAGCATCGAAACCTTTGCCGCCCTCGGACTGAAGGTGATGATTACGGAATTGGATGTGACGGTACTCCCGCACGCCAGCCGACAAACCGGAGCGGATATTTCCCAGAATTACGAACTCCGCAAAGAACTGAACCCGTGGCCGGACGGTCTGCCCGATGAAATGCAGGAAAAACTGGCCAAACGGTATGCAGATATTTTCGCCCTGTTCTGCAAACACGCGGACAAAATCGACCGGGTGACCTTCTGGAACGTCCATGACGGCAACTCCTGGAGAAACAACTGGCCGGTGCGCGGACGGTCCGATTATCCGCTTCTGTTTGACCGGCAGGGAAAACCCAAGCCGGCCTTTTACGCTGTCGTAAAGGCGGCCGAGGAGCGCAAATAACCGGACGAAACGCCCGGCATTAAACCCGAAAACGCCTCATTTATAGGGGGGTAGTAAGCAGCGAAAAACTTCGTCCGAACAGGGGAAACATTTGACAAAAAGCCATCCTCTGACGGATAATTGATTTCAGAGAGAAGGGAATTTGGAACGTGAAAAACCCTTCAAAAGGGATTTTCACAAGGGAGATTTTTTTTGACTTTAACAATGGTTAAACTGGAGAAAGAACAGATAAAATGAAAACCGCATCCAAGAGCAAACCCTCTTATCTAAATCCCTCTCTTCCTGTGGAAAAACGGGTTCAAGACCTTCTCTCGCGAATGACCCTCGAAGAAAAAGTGGCCCAGATGCTTTGCGTCTGGAATGAGAAAAAAACTACTCTGCTGAACGAAAAAGGGGAATTTGACCCGGAGAAGGCCAAAGCCGGTTATCGAGAAGGTTTTGGTCTGGGCCAGGTCGGACGTCCGAGCGATGCCGGAGGCGGAACAACCCCGCGGCAGACCGCGGAGCTGACCAACGCCATCCAGAAATTTTTCATCGAGAACAGCCGGTTGGGGATTCCGGTGTTTTTCCATGAAGAATGTCTGCACGGGCATGCGGCACCGGAAGCCACCAGTTTTCCGCAGCCGATCGGGCTGGCGTCCACGTTTGACCCGGAACTGGCCGAGCGGCTGTATGCAATGACGGCGTATGAAGCCCGGGTGCGGGGAACGCATCAGGCCCTCACTCCGGTGGTGGATGTGGCACGAGACCCGCGCTGGGGACGCGTGGAGGAAACCTTCGGGGAAGACCCTTATCTGGCGGCGTGTATGGGGGCGGCGGCGGTGCGGGGATTTCAGGGCGACCGAAACTTCAAGGACAAAAAACATCTGATTGCCACACTCAAGCACTTCGCCGCCCACGGCCAGCCGGAGTCGGGCACCAACTGCGCACCGGTCAATGTCTCAATGCGCATCCTGCGGGAGGTGTTTTTGTACCCGTTCAAAAAATGCGTAGAGGCGGGGGTTGTGAGCGTGATGGCCTCCTACAACGAAATCGACGGCGTGCCCTCTCACGCCAACCGATGGCTGCTGCGGGAGGTGCTGCGGAAAGAATGGGGATTTAAAGGATATGTGGTTTCCGACTATTACGCCGTTCGGGAACTGTATGACCGCCCCGGACTCTTCGGTCATCATGTAGCAGCCAGTCAAAAAGATGCCGCGGTGCTGGCGGCCAAAGCGGGCGTCAATATCGAACTGCCGGAGCCGGACTGCTATCCGCATCTGGTTGCAGCGGTCCGCGAAGGGCTGATTGAGGAATCGGTGCTGGATGAGCTGATTGCCCCGATGCTCGAATGGAAGTTTCGGATGGGACTTTTTGAAGACCCGTACGTGGACCCGGACGAAGCCGAAAAAGTCGTGGGGTGCCAGGCCCATGCGCAGCTGGCCCTGGAGGCGGCCCGCAAGACGATTACACTCCTGAAAAACGAAGGCGGCCTTGCTCCGCTGGATTTAAAGAAAATCCGGACGATTGCCGTCATCGGGCCGAATGCGGACCGCGTTCTGTTGGGCGGATACAGCAGCACACCCAAACATTTTGTTACGGTTCTGCAGGGCATCCGGGACTATGTCGGCCGACAGGCCGATGTGCTCTATCACGAAGGATGCAAGATTACAGTCGGCGGGTCCTGGGCGCAGGACGAAGTGGTGCTCAGCGACCCGGCCGAAGACCGCAAGTCAATTGCCGAGGCGGTCCAGGTCGCCCGGCGTGCCGATGTCGTCATTTTGGCCGTCGGCGGCAATGAGCAGACCTCCCGCGAGGCCTATGAAAAGAACCATCTGGGCGACCGGGCCAGTCTGGAGATGGTCGGTCTGCAGGATGAGCTGGTTAACGCACTGGCGGAAACCGGCAAGCCCATCATCGCCCTGCTGTTCAACGGCCGGCCGTTGTCCGTCCGCAATCTGGCCGCCAAGGTGCCGGTGATTTTTGAGTGCTGGTATCTGGGGCAGGAGGCCGGCCGGGCCGCTGCCGAAGTCCTGTTCGGACAGGTCAATCCGAGCGGAAAACTGCCGATTACGTTTCCGCGGTCGGTAGGACATATTCCGGCCTACTACAACTACAAGCCGTCCGCCCGCCGCGGGTATCTGTTCGATGAAATCAGCCCGCTGTTTGCGTTCGGCTACGGGCTCAGCTATACGACATTCCGATTCGAGAATCTGCGTCTGGAGAAAAGCACCATTCGGCCCGACCAGTCCACGCGTGTTCTGGTTGATGTGACCAACACCGGCAAACGTGCCGGAGACGAAGTCGTCCAGATGTACATCCGGGACTGCGTCAGTTCCGTCACGCGGCCGGTCAAGGAGCTGAAAGGATTCAAACGCATTACCCTGCAGCCTGGACAGACCCAAACCGTCGCCCTGCCGATTGAGCCGGAGCATCTGGCGTTTTACGACATCCAGATGAACTACACGGTTGAACCGGGCGAGTTTGAAATCATGGTGGGCAGCTCCTCCCGAGATGAAGACCTGCAGAAGGTAATTCTGACGGTTCAGAAATAATCGAAAAACAGCGCGCCAAACAGAAGGGAAGGGAGATACTCTATGCGGGCACGATGCGTTTTGTGGGGCTGGCTGCTCTGGACGGGGACAGTTTTTGCGGCGGATATCCCGCACCTGCGGCGAGTCGGAGAGCATCTTCATCTGTTCGTTGAAAACAAGCCGTTTCTGATGCTGGCCGGAGAGGTCGGCAATTCAGCGGCGACAGAGCTGTCCTATCTGGAACCCGCCTGGCCGCGATTCAGACAAATGCAGATGAACACCGTGCTGGTGCCGGTGTACTGGGACCTGATAGAACCGGAGGAGGGGCGCTTCGATTTTTCGCAGGTGGACGGCCTGATTGAACAGGCACGGGCCCACCAAATGCGGCTGGTGCTGCTGTGGTTTGGGACCTGGAAAAACAGCATGTCCTGCTATGCGCCGGCGTGGGTCAAGCAGGATTGGCGGCGGTTCGAGCGTGTGCGGCTCAAAGACGGGCGGACCCTGGAAATCTTGTCGGCCTTCTGCCCGGAGAATCTGCGGGCGGATACGGCGGCGTTCCGGGCCCTGATGCGGCACCTTCGCCAGATTGATGAAAAACAGCAGACCGTTCTGATGGTACAGGTGGAAAACGAAGTCGGAATGCTGGAGGATGCGAGGGAATGGGGCCGGGCGGCCAATGAGGCCTTTGCCGGACCTGTGCCGACGGAGTTAATGGACTATCTGACCAGCCGAAAAGAGACGCTGCATCCGTTCCTGCGGGCCCTTTGGGCCAAACAGGGTTTTCGCACCGGCGGCACCTGGCAGCAGGTTTTCGGCAAAGGGCTCCAAACGGATGAGATTTTTACGGCCTGGCACTGCGGGCGTTATGTGCAGGCAGCTGCGGCGGCGGGCAAGGCAGAGTATCCGCTGCCGATGTTTGTCAATGCGGCCCTGAATCGTCCGGATAAAAAGCCGGGCGAATACCCCAGCGGAGGCCCCCTGCCGCATCTGATGGACATCTGGAAAGCAGCAGCCAAAGACATTGATTTTCTGGCACCGGATATTTATTTCCCCAATATCGCATTCTGGTGCGAACAGTACGCCCGAACGGATAATCCGCTTTTTATTCCGGAAATTCGCAAAGGACCGGACTGCGGTGTGCAGGTGTTTTATGCCGTCGGGAAACACCGGGCCATCGGCTTTAGCCCCTTTGCCATCGATACGGCCGATGAGAAGACGGCGGCGGCCCTCGGACAGGCGTATGCGATTCTGGGGGGACTGTTTGGGGAACTTACATCCTCCAAAGAACCGCCGGCGATGTACGGGGTGCTTTTGGATAAGGAAAAACCCGCAGACAATGTCCAATTGGGCAAATACCGCATTCACATTCGCCATGATTACACCTGGGGCTGGTCCGGCGGAGACCCAAAGGCCTATTCATGGCCGCAGGCGGGCGGTCTGATTGCCCAGGCAGGTCCGGATATATTTTGGGCCGCCGGCCAGGGAATTATCCTCACCTTTCAATCCGCCAATCCAAATGAAAACGTCGGGATTTTATGGATAGAAGAAGGACAGTTCCGCAGCGGACAGTGGGTGCGGACACGCCGGCTCAGCGGCGATGAAAGCCATCAGGGCCGTCACGTCCGTCTGCCGATGGGCGAATACGGCGTGCAGCGGTTCCGCCTGTATTGTTATCAATAAGACAGCCGGAGCCATCCGGCGGAAAACTCCGCCAGTTCGGTCATGTCAATCCGGCAGTCGCTGTTGAGGTCCAGACGCCCGCAGTCTTCCGCCAGCCAGGATTCGAGAAAAACCGACAGGTCATCGAGATTGACCGTAAGGTCCCAATTGAAATCACCGTAGAGTCAGTCCCTCGGAATACCCTGCACAATAAAGCCGAGGACGGCTTGCCGGTTGACACTCGAATGAGTCAAGGCAGGGGTTTCATCTGCGGTCCGGCCGGCGGTTTTATAGGCGACCACACCATCAGCGGAAGAAATGGTCAATTCAACGGCCTTGAGAAAACCGTTTTCAGGGGTGTAAGTGCCCGTATTGCCGCAGGCCCCGACGGCGACAACCAAATCCCCCGCTTCGGCATAGAGAGGGGCCGTGGAGACCGTGGCGGTTGTGCCGCTGTTGACGGCTTTGAAGGAAACGGGCGAGGTCGGATGGACATTGGATAAAAAGGCAGAGGCATATCCGACACTGCTTGGGGTAACATTCCAGGTTGGAACAAACGTACTGGAGGAGGCCGCGGCAATGCCGGCTTCATTAAGAATAAAGGCGGCCGCATAAATTCGTGTGGTTGTTCCGTGCTCCCGTTCGGCAATTTTGAGCATCGGGACACCGCCGTACGTCACAGAAGAGAGCGAAAGGGATGCACTTGCTTCGGCGTGGGCGGTAAAGACCAGAAGGCGATTGGAGCCGGCCGTCGCCGTATGGGACAGACCGCTTTGCCAATTGCTGAGGATTTGAACGGGAAGACGGGGATTTTCGGTTATCACAGAGATCTGCGAAGACCACTCTGTTTCATTCTGTGCGGCGGCGCTGTCGCGGGCTTTGAATCGGAAAACATATTCCGAAGCCGGAGAGAGCCACCTGATACTGTAAGCGGGTGAGGTCTGCCAGCCGCTGGACAAAGAGGGCTCGGTCAGGCATTCGAAATAGTACTCCACCGGCGGATTGTCATCCATACAGGAAACGGCGGTCATCGCCAGGCGGGTTGGTCCTTCGGCCGTCGGCGGAAGCTGCCAGGCCGGCTGCGGAGACGGAGGCATCAGATCGTATTCGAAGGAGGCATAAAGGGTATAATCGCCATCTACAGTAACTGTGGTGGAAGCGGCGAAAGGATTCGCAACTTTGCCGGCATCGACGGCTGTGCCGGTCCACTGAACAAACCGCCAGGAGGCGTCTGCGGAGGCGGCAATCGAAAGAACCGTTCCATTGTAATAGGTAAAGTTTCCTTCTCCCGGTGCGGATACAGCCCCGCCGTCGGAAGAGGAAACCGTCAAGGTTCGCAGCGGGCCTGTGTAGCCGGTCAGGGCCAGTGTCGTGACGGATTTGGGCGGGACAGAGAGCGGCCCGCCGGTATAAGCGCCGAGGTTGACACAATTTTCCGTCTGCGAAGTCCGATAGATAGTTCCGCCGTTGACGGTAAAATCAGAAAATGCAAGAGACGCATTTACCGTAATGCTGTCGCTGGTGTTAATCAGAACAGCGGTCAGGTTCTGGCCGTCAGGGCTGATGTAGGCGGAAACACGAAGCAGCGGCGAATTCGAAGATGCTCCAATCCGCTGCCAGCCGGAATGAATAAAGCCGGAAAAGTGCTTAAAACCCCAGTAGTCCGAGTTGATGGTATAGGTGGAAGTGGAGTTGAGCGTAATCAGCCCGCCTTCAGAGCCCCAGAATAAATCCCAATACAGATAGGCGCTGACCTGCTCAACAGTCAAAGCATTGTGCATAAGCAAAGCAATATTGTAAGCGTCGGGCCAGCTGCCGGTGGCCTTTTCGTATTCCGTCTGAAAAAGCGGCTTGGTGCCCCATTGAGTCCGGAAGTTCTGCATCGCCGTCAGATAGGCATCGGGATTATCGCCGGCATTGATGTTGTAAAGATGATGTGCATACCCGTACACCTGGTCCTGATTGAACAAAGCCGAGATGTAGGCCGAAGGGCTGCTGCCGGCGGCGCCGTACAAACCGGTGGTCTCCGGAGCCAGCATCTTAGGCATGGCCGTGCCGAAGCGGGCATACAGTTTATTGTAAACGGCCTGAAAGGCCTTGTTGTAGCCGGCATAGGTTGAGGTTTCGCTCGGTTCATACCGGCAGGTATCCCAGGAGGCCGTCCAGTCCGGTTCATTCTGGATGCTGAGATAATCAATATTCACTCCCAGATTATTCCAGGCGGTGATGCTGTCGGCAAACCAGTCGGCCAGCTGGTCATAGGCATAATTGGAGGGGCCGCCGATGAGGGTGCCGCCGTTGGCGGTATCTCCATTGCTTTTGAGGTAGGCCGGCGGCGACCAGCAGGAAAGCAGGACTTTCAGGGGACGGCCGAGGGCGGCCTGACCGGCGGCGATAATTTGGGCCGAACGGCTCATATAGTCCGCACCGCCGGATTGATCATAGGTATTGCGAACCCGGTAGATATCCAGCCCGAGGTCGCGGAACAGGAGGTTATACAGGGTCGTCTTTTGAGTATGTCCGGTGAGCATCCCTTCATACCAGGCGCCGGCAGCCCCAAATCCCTCAATCATTTGATAGCGGGCCGCCGGCGATATCTGGAGGGAGGCATCATCGCCGGCCGTCGGACCGTAAACGGAGGCATCATCCACATACAAATCCACTCCAGAGGCGGGACCTTCGAAATAGACCCACAATTCCGTGAGCGTGCCGGTGACGGTAACGGTGTAATTGCCGGACAGATAGACCCAGCCGGTGTCGTTTGCCGTACCGCTTGCCACATTGGTATAGGTTGTCCCGTTCCCGTCTGTTTTTTGGACGGAAACTTTGACCGTAGAACCGGCGGTACTGACGCGGACGTAGCCGGAAATCTGATAGGTCTGCCCCACAACTACTTTATCCATCAGGGTTTGCTGGATGCCCTGCCAGGTTGCTGTCCGCCCCGTTGCGCGGGCACTGTAGGTGCCGGTGCGGACCGGGGATGTGACGGCACTGATAGTGCAGCTTCGGGCTGCCCAGCCGGTGGTACCGCTTTCAAATCCGGGATTGGTCAGCACGTTGGCATCGGCCCAAAGCAGCGATGAAAAACTAAGGAAAAAGGCGGTCAGAAAAAGAATTTGTTTAGGGCGCATTATATTCATCTCCTCTTTTCAGATGGCAGCAGGGATACAGCAGAATACCCGACAATAAAAAACGGGAATAGAAATATGGAACGCAGGTAGGCAATTTTTCCCATCTCTCTTCTCCCGGAACTTTTTACTGAATCGAACGGCTGCCCCCGACGGCCTCCCCATGGTTCTGTTCAGTAAACGTTTACTTTATCATTATCTATTTTTCGGCACGTTCTGTCAAGTCCAAAAGCCGAAAAGAACGATAAAATCCTTTAATTTCCGAAAAAAACGATTCATTTTTGTCCAACTGCCCTTTTCGGCGGTATTACTGAAGGAGGAAACGTCAAAATGCAGGAAAACGAGTCAAAACAAACGATGTCAAACACCCAAAAACCCAAAGAAGAATTGTTTTTTCAACTGTTTATGACATATCAGAGGAATTTTTACGCCTATATCCTTTCCTCTGTCCATAACTACACGGATGCAAACGATTTACTGCAGGAAACCGCCGCCGTAATGTGGAGAAAATTTGACGAATTTCAACAGGGAAGCAGTTTTTTAGCCTGGGGAATCACAATCGCGCAAAATTTGGTTTTAAAATTCTTCAACGAACATAAACGGTCCAGAATCCAGTTTGATGACGCCCTGCTCAAGGACCTGGCCGACACCACCCTGGATGAAATGAAAGACGCAAATGCTCTGACTGAGGCCCTGCGAGACTGCTTTCAGAAACTAAACGAAACAAACCAAAAACTGCTTCGACTCCGTTATCAGGACGGAATGACGATTAAGGCCATTGCCAGCATGCTGGGCAAACCGGTTTTCGGGATGTACAAGGCCTTTGCCCGCCTTCAGGATGCCCTTCAGGTCTGCATTGAAAATACGCTTCGGCGGGAAGGAGCAGTCGAATGAACCAATCCATTCGAAAAGAACTGGCTGAACTGATTCAAATGGAGCTGGACGGAACGCTGACCGACGAGCAGTTCAACCGGCTCTGCTTTCTCCTGAAAAGCTATCCGGAAGCGCGGCGGTATTACGGACGCACGATTTCCATTATTGCCATCTTTCACGAGCCCGGCGGGATTCAGCCGGCGCACACCGAAACGATGACAGACCCGTCCGGCAGCTCGCTCGATGCGGCCTTCTGGAGAGAACTGGCCCTGAACGAACAAACCGCCGCCCCCGTTCCGATTGAGAAAATGGAGAAACCAGCGGATATTCCCCCTGCCGCCGGCCGAGCCGCAGGTCCTCCTTACAGGGTCAGCCGGCTTTCCTTGTATTCCCTGCTCGTTTCCTCCGCCGCACTGATTCTGCTGATTTCTTACGCCCTGCTCGGGCCTGCCGGACGCGGCGTGGAAGTGGCCACACTGACAGAAACCCTGAATGTCCGCTGGGCTTCCCCGGAGCGGGGGCTTCGCGAGGGAATGCGTCTGAGCACGCAGTCTAAACCGCTGCGGCTGGCGGAAGGAATCGCCGTAATTCAGTTCGACAACGGAAGCCGAGCAGTGCTGGAAGGTCCCGCCGACTTTACCCTTCTGACTGACGACCAGATTCAGCTTCGCACCGGCCGGCTGTTTGCCTCCGTCCCCAAAACAGCCGTCGGGTTTACCGTCAGTACGCCCTTTTCAAAAATTATTGATTTGGGTACGGAGTTCGGCATCAAAGCCGACCCGGACGGAATGGAAGTGCATGTGATGGCCGGAAAAACTATGATGATTTCAGGACCGGCCAAAGAATCCAAGAATCAATATGAAATCAGGGAAGGCTTTGCCAAAGCCGTAAACGCCGCCGGTGACGTGCTGGATATTGCCCTGAAAAAAGAGGCCTTTGTGCGGCGTGTGAATCCGCAGACGCAGTTTGTCTGGAGAGGACAAAACGTCAATCTGGCGGATATCGTCGGCGGCGGCAGCGGATTCGGAACCGGACGGATTGAAGCCGGGATTGACCCGCTGAACGGACAGAAAGTGGAAAAAATCACTCCCCGCTACAGCATCAAGGGCAGCGGACGGTATGAACTCGTTCCGTGGAATCCCTTTGTGGACGGCGTTTTTGTGCCTGACCCGAGCTCCAAACCCGTCGTTGTCAGTTCCCGGGGCGATGTTTTCGAGGAGTGCCCGGCAACCAATGGGGAGTTCTGGACGGAAATTACCAACGGCGGGCAATTGTCCGACCCGGTAGAATTGTCCAGTCCGCAGTTTCGGCTGGACGGGCAGGTGTACGGAACGGCGGATAAACCGGCTATTTTCATGCACGCCAATCTGGGAATTACCTTTGATCTGGAAGCCATCCGCCGAACGCTTGCGAATCTGAAAATCAGCCGCTTTACAGCCCTGGCGGGCATCAGCGAAAACGGGCCGCGGCGAAGTCCCTATGCCGACTTCTGGGTGCTGGTGGACGGACAGGTTCGATTCTGCCGGCGCGGAGCGGACGGAACAGAAATTTATTCGATTGACGTGGACCTGAAAGAAAGCGACCGGTTCCTGACACTGGCGGTTACCGACGGCGGCCGCGAAAAATGCCTCTGGATTGACGGTCAGCCCTACGTGCTGGACGGAGACTGGGGGCTGTTTGCACTGCCCCAGCTGCATCTGCGGGCGGAATAATAACAACATACAATGCTCGAAAAGCGTGTGAAGTGTGGAGTGTGTGATAGAGCTAAGGAAAAACAAAGAATTTTTTTGGAGGAATGGACAGATGAAAACAACATGGAAACTGGTTTTCTGCACACTCATCCTTGCCCTGACGGCCGTCGTTTGGGCGGATGAGCACAACTTCTGGATTCAGGGCAATCAGGGCTCGTGGAATAATCCGGCCAACTGGTCCAGAGGGGTGGTTCCGGATACGCTTCCGGCCGGCGACGGCGGCGGCAAGTGTGTCGGATTTGCCGGCAGCACATCCGTGGCCAATGTAGGCGTGGGAGAGCTGGCGGAATTCGGCAACAGTGCTTTTTGGTCGGACTTCTGGGGCCCGGAGTGGGGCGCAACGCTGAACATCAACGGCGGAACGTTTATTCATCGCGGTTTTGTAGCGGCTCCAATCGGTGCGGCGGATGCACCGTCCAACATCAATGTTTCCAACGGCGGATACTTCGAGGTCGGAGAACTGGCGCTGGGCGACAACTGGTGGTTCTGGACTGCTCCGTATGCGAATCTGAATGTGTATGATACGAGCACAGCCAGAGCCCGCGGCTGGATGTGGCTGGGCGGCCGGGTCAACCTGTATGACAATGCTGTTCTGACTATCGGCGGGCTGGTGAATATGGCGGCCCACGGAAGCCCGTATGCCCGCATTGACATCTGGAACAATGCTATGATGCTCATTCAGGGGTCTGCCGCAGGACGGGACCCCTACCAGGAAGCCCTCAGCTGGATTACCAGCGGTCAATTGGTGGCCTTCGGCGGCGCCGGACAGGTTGTTGTCTCACAAACCCCCAACGGCGTTCAGATTACGGCAATGATTCCCGAACCGGCAACAATGCTTCTGCTGGGGCTGGGCGGACTGACGATGCTCCGCAAAAGAGGATAAGGATAATTGAACTCAAAGGGTGCCGGTGCCTTCAGTCGGCATCGGCCCCTTTTTGCTGGACTCAGGAGGATATCCAATAGGGACGTAAAGCAGTTTCTGCTTTTCAGGCGGCAGAGCCAGAAGAACAGATAAAGGCAAAAACAGAAAAACTGGATTCCCGCCTGCGCGGGAATGACACAAGCCCGCATTGACGGGAATGACAGGACTAAAATTGAAGAGAACGGTATTACTGAAAAGCTGCTGAAAATCGGAAAGATTAGAACCATTTTTGGAGGACGCAGTTATGAAAAGCTTCATTTCCTTTTTCCTTCTGTCGGCCGTGCTGGTGATGCCGGCGCTGGCAGCGGACACCAACTGGACGGGAGCGGCCGGCGACGGGCTGTGGGTCACGCCGGGCAACTGGTCCAACGGCGTACCGCCGACCAACCCGACGGTAACCGGAAACATCAATATCGGCTACATAGCCGCTTCTCCCTCGGTTACCATTCGGGCGCAGGACAATATTGTCTGCGGCAGCACCACCGTGCGTCCCACCGACCTGCATGGGCCGAACTGGGGCGCCACCCTGAACATTAACGGCGGGTCGCTCACCCATCTGGGGTTTGTGATGGCCCCGGTTGCCACCAGCGAAGCTACCCGTTCGGTCATCAACATCCGCAACGGCGGACGGCTCAGCGTGGTCAACCTCTGCCTGGGCGACAACTGGTGGTTCGTCGCACCGTATGTGACGATGAACGTGTACGACAGCAGCACCGTCACCGTCAGCGATTATCTGTGGCTGGGCGGCTTTCTGAACCTCTACAGCGGCACAATCGATATTACCAACGGAATGAATATGGCGGCCAACACCGCCGGACGAGGGCTGACCTGTCTGGATATCTGGGACGGGACTTTGATTCTTCGGGGACAGAACCAAAGTGCGAATATCCCGACGTGGATTGCCAACGGATACCTGAAGGCCTACGGAACTACACCGGGCAGCCGCGGAGGCGGGACGATTGTCGTTGATACGCAAACAATTCCGGGCGGAATGATCCTGACGGCGATTCCGCCGCTTTGTGCCCGGGACCCCAATCCCCTGCCGCAGAACGTGGACGGGTCCGTCGGAACGCTGATTAATCCGACCCAGACACAGGTGCAGCTGAACTGGAAGGCGGGCGTTGACCCCAACGACGTTTATCCGGTCAATCCGAAGATTCGGATGCACTATATCTGGGTGGGGGAAAGCGAAACATCCCTCAGTCTGGCGGGACAAGTGCCCCATACCGATTGGAACAACCCGGATGTTTCTTACACGATTACGCTGGCGGAAGGACGCAAGTATTACTGGAGCATCGAAGAAGGACTGGACAACGGCACAGGAAATGCCAATCCGTCGGGTGATCCCAATAATATTTTGGGGCCGATTTGGTCGTTTACCGCCAAGGGTACAACGCCTCTGATTCTGGTTGACCCTGTGAATACGGTCGCTTCACCGAATGCGGTCCTTTCCATTGTCGCCAACGACGTCGCCAATACGTATCAGTGGTTTAAGGTGAGCACTCCGGACATTCCGCTGACAGACAACAGCGTTTATTCAGGCACAACAACCACCACGCTGACGATTACGGCCCCCACCGTCGCCCACGAAGGACAATATTACTGCATTGCCTACAACGGTCTGACTCCGTCGGCTCCTTCGAAAGCAGCCTGGGTGTGGACAAAACGGCTGATGGGACACTGGAAGTTTGACGGCAGTCTGCTGGATTCTGTTTCGGCCAGTGTGCCCGGCGCTCCGGCGCATCACGGAACGATGGCCGGCGGCGGAACCGGCCTTGACACCTACGGAGCGGGCATCAACGGCAATGCCATCGTATTTGCCAACACGGCGGATTATGTGCAAATTGAGAATCCGGAATTCTTCAACTTCTATCCGCTCGGCTTTACCATCAGCTTCTGGTATAAGGAAAACAGCGCGGTCGGCTGGCGGCTTCCGGTTTCCAAACTGGATGCAGGTACAGCGGGCTGGCTGTTCGGTGTGGACAAGGCCTGGCGGAATCAGGCGGTCTTTTTCTTTGATTCGAACAACGACCCGGCCTACTGGGCGGACGGCAATCCGAACATTGCTTTGGACGACGGCCAGTGGCATATGATTACAGCTGTTTATAATCCGCAGACAACGTCCTACACCATTTACACCGACGGCGACAACAACGAGACGATTGCCCTGGACATTTCGGGGGCTCCGCCGGCGGCGGCTCCGCTTTCCATCGGCGGACGGGCTACAGAACAATCGATTGACGGGGCTATTGACGACGTGCGGATTTACAGTTATCCTCTGACACCGGTTCAAATCGCCCAGTTATATGTGGATTTTGAACCGAGCAAGTTCGTGTGCATGGAAGACGAGGAAGACCCGCTGACGGCGTTTGATTTGAACGGTGACTGCCAGGTGGATTTGGCCGATTTCGCCCTGTTCGCTGCTCAATGGCTTGAATGTCAGCGTTATCCGCAATCCGCCTGCAATTGATTTGGATTGCAGGGCGGTAAACCCCAACCACACACTCCGGCTTCACGCAGCCGGAGTGTGTTTTTTTGTTCATACCGAAACCACCGCCGGCAGGGTTCGAACCGGCGTCTGCCGGACGGCCCGAGCAAAATCGGCCTCTTCTTCGAGGGATTCAAATCCGATGGTGACGGCATCCACACAGTCCAGATTGAACACAAAGTCAATGGTTTCCGCGCGTTTTTCGGGACTGTTCCGGAAGGCCCCTTCGCCGATAAGTTTCATTCCGATGACGCCTTTGCCGTTTTCATGCGCCTGCCGAAGAACCGGAACCACAGCATCCGGCGAGCCGTCCATCTGGACACCAAACGGATTGATGCGGGCGTGAATCGATTCAACCCACGGATGCGAAGCGGCGGCGGACAAAGCCGGCAGCGAATGACAGGAAACACCGTGCGCCCGCAGGAGACCTTTCTCCTTCAGACGCACCAGCACCTCCATTTGCTTTTCATACCGCGACAGCCAGTCCGGCTCAACCAGGCAATGAAGCAGAAGCAAATCAATATAATCCGTTCGAAGCTCCTGCAAAAATCGATGCACGACCTGCTCCGTATCCGTCGGCCGTCCTTCCGGAAGTCCTCTGGGCCGAAGCCAGATCTTGGAAACCAGAACATACCGGTCCCGCGGAACCCCCCGGAGGGCCTCGGCCAGATAGGAATGGCTGCCGTACAGGTCTGCCGCATCGAACCACGAAATCCCCCGGTCCAGACAGGTGCGGACCAGTTCGGTAAATTTCTCCTGTCCAAGCCGGGTTTGGTTGGACATCCGGCCGGAAGCCCGCATTCCCGTTCCCAGACCGACGCGGGACAGCCGGATAGGCGTGCGGCCCAGCCGCACCTTTTCATACGGATTCCAGAATGCCGCAGGGGAATGTTTCTCGCCTCGGCGGCAGCCGAGCAGAATAGCGCCCAATCCCCATAAAGTCTGTTTCAGGAATGTACGTCTTGCGATTCTCATACACTGCTCCTATTGAGGTGTCAAACGAATCCGGCACAGATTCACCGGACGCCAGTTTTTCAGGTCTTGCGTCTGAAGCGTCAGATGATAGACGCCGGACCTCTGAAAACGGATTGTCCCCGCTTCCACAAACCGCAGGTCCTCCCAGTCGTCCGTTCGGGGAAATCCGAAACGGAGTTTTTCCGAGCCGCAGGAGACCATCAGGGAAACCGGACCGATAGCGGCCGAGCCCTCCAGTCGGACGGCATAGCGCCCGGGCTTTCGAACGTGAACAAGCCAGTGGATTTTCTCCTGCGGGTCTTCCCAGATAATCCAGTTCAAACCGCCGTGTTCTCGGCGGTGAAGACGCTCTCCTTCGAGCAGTGCGGCGGCCGCTTCGAGCACCAGGGCATCGGGGCCGTAAAAGGGGTCGGCCTGAATGTCGAACCCCTCCAATTTGAAAACACAGGCATAGGAACAGGGACGCTGCGAGGGGGCAAGGTCAGGCACATCAATTGCCAGCCGATGGTTGCGGTCCACTCGAAACGGCAAGGCATCAGACAAGCCCAAAAGAGTAACTTTGGAGCGTAAATCGGAGGCACGCACCTGCAGGGATTGGGGCCGCAAAGGGCTTTTCGGCCAGCCGAATGTGATGACATAAAGGGTCCCCGCCTGAGATGTAAAACGAACCGGCATCTCATTCAAAGAGGATGAAAAGCCGCCCTCTCCGTACAAGTCCCAGGGACGGGTCGAATAAACAGCCGCACCGCTGACCCGAAGCCACCGCCCGATTTCGGAAAGAATCTGCTGCTGGTCGGAGGGGATTGTTCCATCGGCACGGGGACTGATGGTCAAAAGCAGAACCCCGTTTTTGCTGACGATATCAATCAATTCATAAATCAGCTCCTGGGCGGATTTCAACTGCAGCGACTCGGTGAAACAGCGGCTGTTTGCTCCGATAGAGTCGAGGGCGAGCCACAGGGAGGTTTGGATTGCCTGAACGCGTGCCGGTTCCAGAATCGGAATCCCTGCGCCTGCGGGAAAATCCTGAGGCAGTCCGGCTACAATAATGGATTGGCCGAATTGTCCCTGCTGACTGGAAACGAAGGCGGCCATGCGGCGTTTGTAAGCATCCGGGATGCCGTCAAGACCGGATTCAAAGACAATCTGGTCCGGCCGGCAGGTCTGGACGGCCTCCTGGATTTTGACCAGCCATCGCTCAAAACCGACCACCGGGTCAAGAAACTTTCCGTAAAGGTCCGCATATTGAGGGTCTGCCGTATCCCATCCTTCTTTGGTGAGAAACGTGTTCTGAAGAAGATTGGACGAATGATGAAAGCTCAGCACTGCCTTCAGTCCGCGTTTTTGCATCGCAGCGGATAATTCGGCGGCAATATTTCGCCGAGGCCCTAAATCCATTGCATTCCAGCGGTTGATTCGGCTGGCCCACATCGAAAACCCGTCGGCATGTTCGGCCACCAGACCGCCGAAGCGGGCCCCCGCCTCCGACATCAGGGCCGCCCATTCTTCGGCGTTAAAGTACTCCGCATTAAAAAGCGGGAAAAAATCCTTATATCCGAATACGGATGGGTCTCCGTATTTTTCCCGATGATGCCGATAAACCGGATGGCCTTCGAGATACATATTCCGAAAATACCATTCGTTATCAAAGGCAGGTACACTGTAAGGCCCCCAGCAGACAAGAATGCCGAATTTAGCATCCTTTAGCCATTGCGGCAATGAAGGTTCTTGAAGCGTCTCCTGAGCCGGCACTTCCCGGCCCTGAGACAAAGCTGTGCCAAAAGATGCGAGAACTATTCCGAGAGCCCCTAAAAAGAAGGAATCGATAAAAGACTGCATTTGTCCATAGTTCCTCCTCTTTTTCTCACAACGGTTCCGCCCCCCTGCAGCTGATTTTAAACAATTCATGAAGATTCTCCCAAAAGTTGCTTGAAATGCTATCCGATAGATTATAGGGTAGATACGGAGAAAACAAAGTTTTTTCGGAGGAATCCGAACGCTGCTAAAAAAACGCCAAAATAAAAACCTGTAGGGACCTCCTGCGGCTCGCGGAGGGTCCGGCTTTATTCGAAAGGGTCGGG
The DNA here is from genome assembly GCA_035378985.1 of Anaerohalosphaeraceae bacterium. Taxonomy (NCBI): domain Bacteria; kingdom Pseudomonadati; phylum Planctomycetota; class Phycisphaerae; order Sedimentisphaerales; family Anaerohalosphaeraceae; species Anaerohalosphaeraceae bacterium. The sequence continues at coordinate 54,841 of DAOSUR010000007.1, read as the reverse complement.
AATGAAGCTTGCCTCCTGTTTTTACAACAACCGCGTTACATGCGGAATTGTAACGCCGGAAGGGTTTATTGACATTCCAACCGCCACTCAGGACAACCCGAAAAACCGCCTTCACAGCGTCAAGGAAATCCTGATTAAAGGGGCCGGTGCAATGGAAACGCTCCAGAAGATTTTGGAGCGGCCGACAGAAAAAATCCCTTATGACAACCTGATGTGGCTGGCTCCGATCCCCAAGCCCAACAAGATTCTGGCATTGGCGGGAAACTATCCGCAGCACATTCAGGAAACGGGCCGGTATAAGGATTTGCCGAATCTGACGGGCAAAAAAAGTCCCATTCGACCGTTTATGATGCCTCCGACAGCGGCCTGCGGCCATCAGAAAACGATTCTGTGGCCTCTGTACAGCGAGGAAGTGGATTACGAAATTGAACTGGCGGTCATTATCGGAAAAACGGCTCGTGCTCTCTCACCGGAACGAGCCAAAAATGTGATTGCCGGCTATACGATTGCCAATGATATTTCGGCGCGGTCGGTCACTTTCGGACGGAAAAAAGAAGCGGGCGGCGAAAAGGATTTTTATGAATGGCTGATGGGCAAATGGTCGGACGATTTTCTGCCGCTGGGGCCGTGGATGGTTACGGCGGATGAAATCGCCGACCCGCAGAATCTTCCGATGACCCTGAAAGTCAACGGGGAAGTGCGGCAAAGCGCCTCCACCGCCGAAATGATTTATACGGTTTACGAAATCGTTTCCTTCCTGAGCTACCTGATGACGCTGGAGCCGGGGGATGTGATTGCCACCGGCACGCCGCACGGGGTCGGCGCCGCAACCGGACGCTATCTGCAGCCCGGCGATGTGATGGAATGCACCATCGAAGGCATCGGCACGCTGACCAACCGAATGGGCGAAAAACCTCCGGCGTTTTACACCGGCGTACGATAAACTCCTTCTCTTATTCCAGTGTCCAGAGAATCAGGTTTTCCTGGTCTTTGATGTAGATGCGGCCGCCCGCAAGGACCGGATGCGCATAGGTCTGCGTCTGGGAAACCTTATAGGAGGCGGTTTGCTTAAACTCCTTCGGATTGGGCTCAAACACAACCAAATCGCCGGTCGGCGACAAAAACATCAGAACCGAACCGGCATCGACAATGGCTCCGAAACCGCCGCGGTCATACTGGGTCTGGCCGCGCCAGCCGAGCGTGCCGTCGGAGGCATTCAGGCAGAACAGATACCCATTGTCCGTAAGACCATAGAGAAAGCCCTGATGAAGAACGGGGGTATTGTATTTGGCGGACACTTCCTTGTTTTCCCAGAGCGAGCGGGCTGAAAACCCCTCTCCCTGCTTTTCCACTCGAACGGCAAACGTGCCCCGCTGAGCGCCGGAATAGATAACAGTCTGTCCATCAACAATCGGTGAGACGGAATTATAGGAGCGCTCCAGCGGCAGAAACGGCAGCTCCCAGAGAAGCTCACCGTCGCCCAGGGCCAGTCCGACCAGTTTCTTGTCGGTAAATGCGACCACCTGCCGGCTCCCCTCGACAGTCAGAAGAACCGGTGAAGCATAAGCGGGCCCTTCCTGCGTCCACTGCCAGCGGGGCTGACCGGAATTCAAATCATAGGCGATGACGCCGCCGTTCTCTTCCTTGCCCAGCTGAACAATCGCCATTCCTTCGGCTATCAAAGGCGAAACAGCCGTGTAAAACCGTACAACAGCCCCGGAATAGGGGTCGGTCCGCCACAGGAGTTTCCCGTCCTCCGCATTCAGACAGGAGACCACGCCGCCGACGCCGAGGGTGACCACCTTGCCTTCCCCGACGGCCGGGGAACTGCGGGGACCCGGAAATCGTCCCGGAGCCCCGGTGACTGCGGCGGCTTCATAGCGGTTGGACCAAATTTCTTTTCCGGTTTGAGCATCAAGGCACAAAATCACTTCTTCATTGCCCTGCCGGGTGAACAGATACAGCCGCTGTCCCACAAGGGCGGGAGTGGCTACCCCCTGTCCGACGGGCACAGACCACTGCTGTTTGAGTTCCGCCGGCCACTGGGAAGGAGCGGAAAAATCCTGTACTCTTCCGTCACGCCCCGGACCGCGCCATTGAGGCCAGTCGGCAGCAAAAACCCCCGATACCAACACAGATGCCAATCCGGTAAAAAAGAACAGAGACAAGATACCCTTTTTCATAAGACCCATCCTTTCGCGACCATTCCTGTTCCAAAAAAGATGAGCAGACCGATTACCGCCGGACCGTCGGGCTGCGCCGGACAGACTGTTCGGTTTTCTTCTTTTTCGGCTCAACATGCCCTTCGAGGACTTTCATCGCTTTGGCCACATCGGCGACCTTCAGAACACCGGTTGTGCGTCCGCCGCGAGCGCCTGCCGTGCAGTAGGCATACGAAATATTGATATGGGCATCGGCCAGCTTGCCCGTGACCGTCGCCAGCACACCGGCATGGTTTGGAAGATTTACGCAAAGCACCTCCGTTTCACTGAACTGGAGGTTGAGCCGCTTGAGGACGGCCCGCACGCGGTCGGCACCGTCTCCCACCAGACGCATCACGCCGTGCTCATACGAATCGGTCATGGTCAGGGCCACGATGTTGATTTTGGCTTCGGCGATTTCCTTCAAAATACGGGCCAGCACACCGGGCTTATTGACCATGAAAATCGAAAATTGGGTGTCCAGATACACGGTCGGCTCCTTTCCATATCAACTCTTTTTCTACGCAAAGAACCCTTATGGGTTCTGACGAAACGCATCCAACGCCTGGGTACAATCCGGAGAGAACTCAAAGATTCGGTCCAGATGGGTCACACGGAAAACCCGCATCAGATGGGGCTGAAGACCGCAGATTCGCATGCGCCCGCCGTATTCTCTCAGACGCCGCCAGGTATCCACCAGCAGGCCGAGCATCATCGATGAAAGAAAACGAACCCGGCCCAAATCGATAATCAAACGCGGGGGACGACGGGAGGCGATATAGTCGCGGAGCGCACCGGCGATTATCTCCAGTTCCGCCAAATTGACCGACTCCGCATTCAGGGTCGCAATCGCCGCTCCATCCTGTTCCGTCAGCGTAAGCCGGTTCGAAGCTTCCATAGGTTTGCTGTTTTCCTTTCTCCTCTATTGTATGCACCTGCCCGACTTTTGTCAATCCAGCGGGGTGCCCGCCTTCCAGCAGGCTGCCCAGCGGTCTTTTCCATATTCGAGCAGCGTTTGTTCCTCCCGAGCACACCGAGGTTCCGCCAAAGGACAGCGCGGGTGGAAAGGACAGCCGGAAGGGGGATTGGCAGGGCTGGGCACTTCACCCCGAAGAACGATGCGGTTGCGGCGGCGGCCCGGTTCGGGAACGGGAATCGCACTGAGCAGGGCCTGCGTATAAGGATGAAGAGGCTGTTCGAACAAGGCATCCCGCGGCGCCTGCTCAACAATGCGTCCCAGATACATCACCGCCACCCGGTCGCTGATATGGCGAACCACCGCCAAATCATGAGCAATAAACAGATACGTCAGCTTCAGCTGCTTCTGCAAGTCCATCAGCAGATTGATGATTTGAGACTGAATGGACACATCCAGCGCACTGACCGGCTCGTCGCAGACCAGAAATTTCGGGCCGAGGGCCAGGGCCCGGGCAATCCCGATGCGCTGCCGCTGCCCGCCGGAAAACTCGTGCGGATAGCGGTCCAGATAGCGGCGGGACAAACCGACCTGCTCGAGCAGTTCGACGACCCGCTGTCGGCGCTGCCGGCCGGAAGCCAGGCCGTGAACCTTCAGCGGCTCTCCGACAATGGCCTCAACATTCATCCGCGGATTGAGGGACCCATACGGGTCCTGAAACATAATCTGCATCTGACGGCGGAGAGGTTTGAGCCGGCCGGCCGGAATGGACAGCACATCCGTCCCGTCAAAAAAGACCCGGCCCCCGACGGCGGGAATCAGCCGAAGAATCGTCCGCCCCACCATCGTTTTGCCGCAGCCGCTTTCGCCCACCAGGCCCAGCGTTTGCCCCGGCTCAATCCGAAAACTGACGCCGTCCACCGCGCGGATAAAACCCGCCGTTCGGCCGAACAAACCGACTCGGATCGGAAAATAGGTCTTGAGGTCCTGAACCTCCAGCAGGGGCTTCTTCTCTGCAGACACCATCCGTTTATCCTCCGTATCCTTCCGCATACCAGCAGGCCACCCGGCGTCCCGGCATCACTTCCTTCAGGGGCGGCTCCTCGGTCCGGCATCGCTTGTCTCGACATCCGATGGAACAGCGGGGATGAAACTTGCAGCCGGAGGGAAAATCCACCGGATTGGGAACGGTTCCGGGGATGACCTCCAGACGGTCGCGCCGTTCATTCAGCCGCGGCAGCGAGCGAAGCAGTCCCCGTGTATAGGGATGCAGCGGCTTGTCAAACAGCGGCTCGACCGGCGCCGACTCCACAACCCGCGACGCATACATCACTACAACCGAATCGGCATTTTCCGCCACCACCCCCAAATCGTGGGTAATCAGCAGAATACTCATCTTCTGCTGCTGCCGCAGATGCCGGAGCAGGTCGAGAATCTGGGCCTGAATCGTCACATCCAGGGCCGTCGTGGGCTCGTCGGCAATCAGAAGCTTGGGCATGCAGGACAGCGCCATCGCAATCATCACGCGCTGCCGCATCCCGCCGCTGAGCTGATGCGGATATTCATCAAACCGCCGCTGCGGGTCGGCAATGCCCACCCTGGCCAGCATGTCGACCGCTGCCTGACGGGCCTGACGGGCGGTTTTTTTCTGGTGAAGCCGAATGGCCTCGACAATCTGGCTGCCGATGGTAAAAACCGGATTCAGACTGGTCATCGGCTCCTGAAAAATCATCGCAATCTCATTGCCGCGGATGCGCCGCATCTGAGACTCCGTCAGGGAAAGCAAATCGCGGTGTTCCAGAAGAATCCGTCCGGAAACGATCCGTCCGGGCGGCTGGGGCACCAGCCGCAGAATCGACAGGGCCGTAACGCTTTTTCCGCAGCCGCTTTCGCCGACCAGAGCCACGGTCTGTCCGCGCGGGATATCGAAACTGACCTCCTGAACGGCCCGGGCCAGCCCCTGCTCTGTGGAAAAGTGCGTCGAAAGATTCTGAATGGACAAAAGCGTATCCGTCATTTTAATCCACCCTCAATTTGGGGTCCAGGCAGTCGCGCAGGGCATCGCCAAAGAGATTCAGGGCCAGCGACAGCAGGAAGATGGCAATCGTGGCGGCGGTCATCTCCCACCAGACATCGCGGGCCAGTTCCGCCCGGGCCGCATCAATCATCGCGCCCCAGCTGGGTTTGTCAGTCTCGCCCAGTCCCAGAAAACTCAAAATCACCTCGGCATGGATGAAATGGACAAACCGAAGCGACAAGTCGATGATAATAATGTGAAATACATTCGGCAGCAGATGGGAAAAGATAATGCGGGCATTGGAACAGCCGGTCGCGCGGGCCGCCAGGACATATTCACTCTCCTTGCGTTTGATAAACTCTCCGCGGATCAGCCGGCAGATGCCCACCCAGGACGTCAGCCCCATCGCCAGATAGACACTCGTAATGCCCCGCAGCTCCAGTCCGAAAACGGTCTTATCCCGCAGCACCACGGCAAAGGCCATCAGCAAAAGCAGATAGGGAATCGTGCTGAGGGTGGAAATCAGCCAGATAATCAGTTCATCCAGCCGGCCGCGAAAATAGCCGGCGGCGGCCCCCAGCGGCACGCCGATGGCCAGACTAATCAGCGATGCAAAAAGGGCCACTGTAATGGAGGTCTTGGCCCCATACAGCGTTCGGCGGAAGGTCGAGCGGCCCATAAAATCCGTCCCCATCCATTCGCGGCGGATTTCGGTTTTGCCGTCCGCCGTCGTCCACTCATACGGAACCATCGGCTTCTGATAGGATGGGCCGACAATCTCATTCCAGCGAATAAACGCCGGGCTTTCCCACTTGCACGCCTCCGCAATCCATTCAAAGACAGCCAGCCCGAAATAGAAGACAATAATCCAAAAACAGACGACGGCCAGCCGCTGCTTGCGGAGACGGCGAATCCCATCCGCCCACAAAGAGCGGCCCGGCGGGATATGCTCTTCAGTCCCCGGCTGAAAGGACGAATTATTCGAGTTTGATTCGCGGGTCGGCCCAGGCATAGCAGATGTCCGTCAATAAGGTAAAGACCACAATCAGCAGCGAAAAGATAAACGTCATCGCATTGATAATAAAGAAATCGCGGGAGGCAATCGCCTCAATCATTAGTGAACCCAAACCCGGGATTCCGAAAAACCGCTCCAGCAGAAGAGAACCCAAAAACAGATAGGGAATCGACAGAACTACACTGGTAATAATCGGAATCAGGGCGTTCTTGAGCACGTGCTTGAAAAGGACTTTGGAGGTGGAAAGCCCTTTGGCAAAGGCCGTCCGCACATAATCGCTTCGCATTTCATCCAGCACAATCGTGCGGTAAAACCGAAGATTGCCGCCCAGACCGGCGGCGATGCCGATCAGCACCGGCAGCGTCAGACTGGTCAGAAGGGACTCTTCGGGCATATACATAATCGGAAACATCCCCAGTTTGTAGGCGAAGATATACTGGCCGTAGATGATAAAACTCAGATACGGGATGCTCATTCCGGCTACGCAGAGCACCACCGCCGCCACATCCAGCCAGCTGCCCCGGACGAACGCCACCATCAGGGCCAGCGAAATCGACAGGACCAGCGTCCCCAGAAACATCGGAACCGTCAAAGACAGAGACGGGCCGACGCCCCGGAGGATTTTGTCGCTGATTTTTTCTCGGTCCAGGGCCCGTCCGAAATTGAACGTCAGGGCCTTGCGGAAATGGTCAATAAACTGACTGTCCAGCGACCAGAAAAGCGGCTTATCGAACCCGTACTCGTGGCGGATTTCCGCGATGGTTTCCGCATCGGCATTTTTGCCGGCAATCTGCTGGGAAATATCTCCGCCGACAACGGAAAAGAGAAAAAACGTCAGCAACAGCACGCCGACGACAATCGGAATCGTATAAAGCAGTCTTCGAATGATATAGACAGTCATTTGGGTTTCTTTTTGAGCTCGTTCAGGAGTTCTTTATACCGGTTTCGCTTGTCCAGGTCAATCCTTCTGTACTTGGCGGTATTATAGGAAAACTCATGGGGCTTGGCGTTTTTGTACCAGCCGTGAATAATTGCAATCGCAACGCAGTGATTCAGAAAAACAGCCGGATAGTCTTCGAGCATAATCCGCTCCATCTGACGGCACAGGCGGGTTCGTTCCGGCCCAGGGAACATCGGCTCAGCCTGCCGGTACAGGGCGTCAAATTCCGGATTGGAATAAAAGAAATGGTTGCCGCCGTAGCCCCAGTTCCAGGAGCAGAATCCCATCAGCATATCGAGGGAGTCTGGAATGCTCGGACTGGCCCCGCTGAAGAAAATCTGAAGTTTGCCCTTGTTCAGCCCGTCCAGATAGGTCGGCCAGTCCATATAATCCACGCGAAGCTGCAGGCCGACATCCGCCAGATATTTCTGCAGAAACTGCCCAATCTGACGGTCCAGATTCGACGTACCCGGAATAGCGATGGTCAGCGGAGGAATGGGCCCGCCGTGAATCCGCTGCGCTTCCCGAAGCAGCGCACGGGCTTCCGCGGGGTCATATTTGGCATAATCGGTATGGACAATATTGGGGTCATATTCCTCCAGCCCCGGCGGCAGATAGCCGTGTGCGACCTTGTGCACGCCGTTGAAAAACAGGCGAATGGCGGCCTGGCGGTCAATCGCCCGGCTGACGGCCTTCCGGAGCGGCTTATTCCGGCCCAGAACAGGGTCCTGCATATTGAAACCGATCCAGAAAACCGATGGGTCGTCAAAAACGAGCAGCCGAATATCGCGTTCGGCCATTGCGGGGGTCGCCGTCAGGGTATCCGGGTTCACGGCCTGAGCGAAGTTGTCCTTAAAAATCTGCATAATGTCCAAATCGCCGCGAAGAAACATCAGCCAGGCGGGCTGAAACTCTTCAATGATGCGGTACACAATCGCATCCGCAAACGGAAGCGGCTTGCCGGCGTCCTCCAGATAGCCGTTCTCCCAATCGGACGGCTCACCCTCCGTCGGATAGGTTCCGCCGTGCCATTTTTCATTGCGAACCAGTTCGATATAAAACCCCCGCTCCCAGACCTTGAGGCGAAACGGACCGGTGCCGACGGGATGATACAGGATGTCTTTGCCGTAATAATCCACGGCTTCGCGCGGCACCGGGGCCGTCACAGCGGAGGCCAGATACCAAATCAGCTGGGGCCAGGGCTTGGTCAGCTTCAGCTGGAGCGTATAATCATCCAGAGCCCGCAGCCCTTCCACCTCCGCGCTGTAATCCACATCCGACTCCCGCCGAAACCCCTTGGTGTATTCGCGAAACTCATCCAGACCGACAATGCGTCCGTTCCAGTCGGTCCACCGCTGACTCATATATTTGACGTTGGCGATGCGTTTGAGGGCAAAGACAAAGTCCCCTGCTTTGACCTCCCGCCCTTTGCCGTCGGGAAAACACGGGTCGTCGTGATAAAAAATGCCTTTTCGAATGCGGATGGTATAGGTCAGATGGTCCTCACTGATGTCCGGCATCCCTTCGGCCAGCAAGGGCACCAGTTCCACCGGACGCTTGAGGTAATGATATTCATACAGGGATTCGTAAATCTGCGAGGCCACCCCGATGGAATAGACATCCGTCAGGTTGCCGCAGTCGAGCGTCTGAATCTTGGAAAACATCGGCACCCGGATGACCATCCGTTCCGAAGCGGAGGAATCCGGTCTCCTGCGGCAGCCGGCCGTCAAACAGGCGGCCAGGACCAGTACAGTCACGGCAGCCGGACGAACTTGAACGATTCTTTTTTTCATTCGTACTGCTTCCAATAGGCACGACGCTTGTCCGCATCGATTCGATAATACTTGGCGAATCCTCCTCCCATACATTCGGCTTTATAGGCGTTCGGCTTGAAATTTCCGATCCAGTCGTGATAGAGAATATACCCGATGCGGTGATACACAAAGGCCACAGGCATATCCTCAATCACCAGCCGCTCGGCCTGCCGATACAAGCGGGTCCGCTCCGGCGAAGGCGGCAGAACCCGAATCTGCTCATACAGCCGGTCAAATTCGGGGCTGGAATAATTGCTGCTGTTGGGCCAGGGAGCATTCGGACCGTAAAACACCTGCAGAAAACTTTCCGTATCGGGATAATCGGCCATCCAGCCGGTCCCGCCGATCAGCTGAAGCTGATTGGTGCGCATCTTTTCCAAAAAGGTCGGCCAGTCGAACACCTCAATCTGAACCTGAAGACCGATTTCCTGAATATTTCGCTGAAAATACTGAGCGATTTGGCGATAGGTGGTATCGGTGCCGCCGACCGCCAGCCGAAGCCGCGGAATCGGGCCGCCGTGAATCCGCTCGGCTTCGCGCAGCCAGGTGCGGGCTTTCTCCAGGTCAAAAACAGAACGGGAAACCTGCACGATATTGGGGTCATAATCCTCCATCGCCGGTGAAATAAATCCATGGGCGACAATCCCCCGGCCGTTCATCAGCAGCTCAATGAATTTTTCCCGGTCTATCGCATAGTTGATGGCCAGCCGGAGCGGCTTATTTCTGCCCAGAATCGGGTCGCTCATATTGAAGGACACATAAAACACATTCGGCTCAATAAACGTCTGCAGCCGAATCCCCCTTCGCTTCATCTCCTCCGTCAGGGTCTTGCCGAAGGCAACGGCCTGTCCAAAATTGTCCTTCGGGATGGAATTGATATCAATCCGCCCCCGCATAAACATCAGCCAGCGGGGCTGGTCTTCCTCGATGATGCGCCAGATAATCCGGTCAATAAAGGGCACCGGCAGACCCGCATCCGCCAAAAGGCCCTGTTCCATGTCTTCGGGCATCCCTTCATTCGGGTAAAAATCGGGGCGGTAAGAAGGGTTGCGGACGGCCTCGATATAACTGCCTTTGACCCACTTCTTCAGAACAAACGGTCCGGTGCCGACGGCGTGGTTTCGAATCTCATCCCCATAATACTCCACCGCCTCGCGGGCCATCGGCGCCGTCGGCACGTGGGCCAGCCAGTAAATCAACTGCGGCCACGGACGAATCAGCCGTATCCGCAAGACATACGGCTCGACCGCCTCCAGCCCCTCCACCGGCCGGGTATAATCCACCCGCCCTTTTTCACAGGTTTTGGAATACTCGCGGAATTCATTGAGGCCGACAATCCGCCCGTCGAAAATCCACCAGTTCTTGCTGGCGGTCTTGACATCGGCGATCCGCTTCCAGGCGTAGATAAAATCCTCTGCCGTCACATTGCGGCCTTTGCCGTTCGGAAAGCAGGGAGCATCGTGGAAATAAACATCCGAACGAATCCGAATGACATAGGTGCAGCCGTCTTCGGAAACCTCCGGCATCGCAGCGGCCAGCTGCGGCACCAATTCGTACGGACGCTTGAGATAATGATAATAATACAGCGTTTCAAAGAATTCGCGTGAAACCTCATCGGTGGGCACATCGCCGATTTGGGCCGGGTCGAGGGTTTGAATCTTGGCCCGGGAACGCTGCTGGAAAAGAATTTCAGAACGAGAAGACGAATCTTTGGGCCGGCAGGATGCCGCCAGCAGCCCCAGAATCAGCACGCCGAACATCCCCCTTCGTTTCCAGCGAATCGGTTCGGTTATCGGCTGCGTTTTCAAACGATCCACGGCTCATTTCCTTTGGGGCCTCTCGGGAAGGAGGACAGAAATGCATTTCGACTACCCGGCGGAAGAAGCGGCCGGCGACGCAAAGCAGTTCGGCAGCGTCGGAGGAACCGTCAGAGGCCGACCGTCTGCATCCCGCCCGAAATCAATTCCCAGCCGCGTCGGCAGCGTTCCGCGACGGCTGACCGTTCCCATCAGCTCCTCATAAACCGCCTGCAATCCTCCGGTTCGTTCAAAAGCCCGGCGAATACCGGGAGTCGAAATCTCCAGCTTCGGCAGCAGACGGTCTTCCGTCTCCGCCATCACCGTAATCAGCTGGGTGCGGGCCTCTTCCGAAAGATTTTTTCCGCCGGCGGCCTCATTCTGGAGCCATCGCTGCATGACAGCGCTCAGCAAAAGTACAAAACGCCGGCCGGCGGCGGTTTTCTCCTCCGGCACTTTTGCCGACACATACTTCTCCGTCAGGGCAGTCAGAATGCGTCCATCCAGCCAGGCACTTTTTTCCTGACACTTCGTATAGTCATTCAGCCGCCGAGCCGTCAGCTGCTCAAGCAGTTCCCCGGAACGGGCATCCTGCCAAGCCGCTGCAAAGCCGGCCGTCAGCGCCAGAATCTCCGGCAGCGGCTCCTTTTGAATCAGCGACCGGAGTGTCTCAAAAATCTTCTGGGTCACCTCGGGATCGGCGGTTGTCTCCGAATTCAGCTGTTTGGCGATTTCCGGATCCGTCAAAGACTTAACCGCCCAGTAGCGTACTACAGCATCTTCATCCTGCGACCAGAGAACGCCGAATTCCGTCAGAAGCAAACTACGCAGCTCGGCAATTAAAATAGCCAAATTGAGACGGACCAGCCGACGGCGCGCCGAGTCGTCAATTCGCTCCAAAGAGGTTTGGGCCAGGGTCCGAAGACGATCGCGAAGAATGGTTACATAAGCGGTGGCATACAAACTTAAGTCTTTTGTGCCTTTCTGCTCCACAATCTGCCGGCGTGTTTTGGCCATTTCTTCGGATTGCTCGGCCAGAAACATCTCGTTTAAGGCAGCCAAAATGAACTTGTCGATTTCGGCTTTGTCTTGTTCGGAGATGGCTGTTGCGGACTCGGCTTTGGTTCGTACGGCCGTAACGGCCTCTGTGGGAACGACGGCCTGTGCGAATGAAGCAAACACCCCTGCGGTCAGAAAGAAAAAGACCCTTTTCATCGGCTTGCACCTTCAGAAAACGAATTTACTGTATCCACAATATACGAGAGTACGCAAAGGATAGCCCGCCGAAGCTGTTCTGTCAAGGATTTAAGCCACAGGAGAGGTCCAATTTCGAAGTTTTTCCAGTCCGATAATGAAAAAGACGGGAAAGCACCTCAAACAGAAGGGTTTTTTAACCGACAAAGTAAACGAGTCGAAATCATTGATTCTTCTCAGGAAAAAATTGAAAGAACGGTTCCAAGACGTATATTGCTAATAGAAAGAATGGGTATTAAGCCGATGAACAAGACACGTTTTTGTCTTTTTATGCTTTTTTTGCCTGCCGTCCTTCTGACGTTTGGGTCGTCTGTGTTCGGGCAGGAAAAAACCAACGAACCGAATTCCCCGCCTAACCCGTCTGAAAAACAGAGCCCACCTTCCGCCGAACCGAACAGCCCGTCGGAAAACGGAAATGGGACAGGCAATCATTCTTCTATCGTCGACGAACAGTCGGACAGCCGCATTCCGGAATTTTTTGACCTATGTGACCGCATTTTTTCCACCTATGTGACGGAAAACGGACTGGTCAAGTACGCCGCCCTGCGGAGAAATCGGCTGGATTTGCTGCCGGCGATGCGGCTGCTGAAAGAAATCAATCCCCTGCACCTGATGGCTCTCAGTCAGAACGACAAAACGGCCTTCTGGATTAACGTGTACAATCTGTGCACCCTGCAGCTGATTATAGACAATTATCCGATTCAGCCGAAATGGTATATGATTCGCTATCCCAGCAACAGCATCATGCAGATCTCCAACCCCTGGACAAAGAATTTTTTCTGGGTGCAGGGTCTTCAGTACAACCTGGAAGAGATTGAGCAGGAATTTCTGCTGGCCCGCACCAAAGACCCGCGGGTTTGTTTTGTCCTGTCTTATGCCAGTGTGGGCGGAGGACGCCAGCGCAATGAGGCCTATCGAGGCAGCAAACTGGACCAGCAGCTGGACGACCAGGTGCGCAGGTATCTGTTCAGTCCGCAGGGGTATTCGCTGAACCGGGAAGAACAAACCGTCTCTCTGTCCGTGCTGTTCCAGACCAAACGAACAGTCTTTCTGGAATCGGAATACGCTTCTATCCGGCGGTTTCGGGACTATCCGGGGCTTCAGCGGGCCTGGCTGAACTTTTTAGCACGTTATCTAAGCGCCGAAGAAATTCAATTTCTTGAAACCACGCCGGTGACCTTCAAAATGATTAACTACGACTGGCGTCTGGATGAGATTCCTTAGTCTCTCTTTCAAACCGGTGTGAATGCGGTCCATCAAGCAAGGGTTCTTATGAATGCGGAGATACTTCTTCCGCCCGGCAGCGGATAAAGCGTTTTTTCATCCATCGAACGGCCAGCAAATCTGCAAATGCCCGGAACAGTCTGTTCCAGACCCCGTATTTGGCCCGTCCGGCGTATCGGGGATGGTGCGAAACAGGCACCTCGATGACTCGATATCCCTGCATTTTGACCAGCGTGGGCATAAATCGGTGCATCCCTTCAAAAAACGGCAGCCGTTCCAGACAGCACTGCTTGTAAACCTTCAGCGAACAGGCCGAGTCGTGAATCGTTTCATCGGTCAGCTTGTTGCGGACAAAGTTGGCGATTTTCGTGGAGACCTTGCGAAGCCAGGGGTCCTGCCGCTTCTGCCGCCAGCCGCACACGGCATCGGCTTTGTCGAGCATAGCCATCAGACGAGGGACTTCCGCCGGGTCATTTTGAAGGTCCGCATCCAGCGTCGCAACAATCCGGCCCCGAACCGCCTGAAAACCGGCCCACATCGCCGCCGTCTGGCCGTGGGGGCCGTCCAGTTTGAGAATCCGCAGCCAGGGCGTCGTTTTCTGTTCGGCCTTCAGAATCTCCAGCGTTCGGTCCGTGCTTCCGTCATCGACAAGAATCACCTCAAAGGAAAGACCGGACTTCTCGAAAACCTCTCGTATCCGCTTCAGCAGCGGTCCAACCGTTTCCTCTTCATTGCGGGCGGGAATCACCAGCGATAATTCGACAGGACTCATATCAGTTTGACTCCGCGGCCGGCTTTTTTGCATCCGAACGGCGTCCCTCCGAGTCCTCTGCCGAAAGACTCGGCTCCGACGAAACCTCCGCCAGCCGCTGCTTGTAAATCAGCCACAGGTTTCGCAGATAAATAAACACACCGGCGGACTGACCGAAAATAAAAACCGGGTCCCGGCGGTAAAGCGAATATACCAGCAACATCAGACCGCCGGCCAGACTGAACCACCAAAACACCACCGGTACCACACTTTGACCGGCTTTTTCTGAAGCAATCCACTGGACAAAAAACCGCAGAAAGAAAAGCGTCTGGGCCGCCAAACCGAACACAACCCACAGCAGCTCCATCGTCAGCCACGGTGGAAAAACGGCTTCCACAGACGGATACTCAACCGGTGCAGACGGCCATTCTTTCGCCGTCAGAATATACAGCCCCGAATAATTCCCAATCTCGCCTGAAACGTCTTCCGGTTCCTGGTCATCCTCATCCAATCGTGAAGCACGCAGCGACGGCAGCAGAATATCCCGTTTTTCCAGCGGATAGAAAAAAACGATATGCGGTGCCGCCTGACGGGCCTGAGCAAGCTTTTCCCCACGCACAATTACGAAGCCGTCCGGATGACTCCGCAAAAACTCCTCCAGCCGCTCGGTGCCGCTCAGAGACGGAATCGGACGCCGCAGGTGATAGACAAGCGTTTCATCTTTTCCCTCAAAATAAGCAATCGGACTGTCCCCGATGACCTGGCGAACCTGCTGACAGAATCGCGCCGGCGACAGCCGAACATCTTCACGCGGAAGCAGAAAACAGAAAAGAACATACCCGCCGACCAGCAGACCGGCAGATTGAGAAATCAATACCGCCGACAGTTTTTTTCGGAAAAGAAACCAAATGGAAACCGCCCCTCCCAAAATCAACCCCGCGCCGGCAGTCAGCAGAAAAACCGTCCTACGAAAAGGGTCAAACACAGCATATCCGGCTACAGCCAGTCCCGCCAAAATAACAAGAGCGGCCTGGCCAACAAGCAATCCCTGATTGAACCGCGCAGAGGGAGCGTTTTGCTGAAGATTTCGACTGATTTGCCCCCATGCCGCCGCTGTCAAAATCCCCGCCATCGGCAGCAGCGGCGCCAGATAATCAATCTTTTTTTTCCCCACAAAGGAAAAACAAAGCACCGCCGCCGCTATAGTTAAGCTCAGCCAAAGTGTTTTTCGCTGCAGATCTCTGTCCGGACGCACTTCCTTCCACAAAGGCAGAAAAACAGCAGCCGCCGCCGGCACTGACCAGGGAAACGTTGCCAGCGGAAACTGGGTCAGATAAAAATAAAACGGACGCCGACTGTTTACGCCGGCTTCTACATTCCGAAGAATATCCGAAAACCAAACCTGCCGAACCGTCTTCAAACCGAGGCGCTGAATCAGCAAAAATGGCCAGAAGAGGGAAAGCCCAGCAAAAACAAGCAAAGCCCCCAGCAGCCATCCGAACCGAGGGCGTCTGTCCGGAAACAGCCAAAACGCCCAGACAGCCATCGGCACCACAAAAAAGAACACCACCGGCCCCTTCGCCAGAGTACCCAGTGCGGCTGACGCCCCCAGGGCCGGCCACAGCCAGTCTCGACGCGGCTCTCCCCAAAAAATGCTTGATACAATCAGCAGCGACAGGGTCACGGTAAAGGCCAGATAAATATCCACTTCGGCGCTGCGGGATTCAATCAGATAGCTGAGCGTCAGCGAAAGAAACAGGACTGTAAGCAAACCGGCCCGTCTGCCGAACAGCTGCGCGGAACAGGCCGCCGCCATCAGTACACCGGCCAATCCGAGCAATGCAGAGGGCAGTCGAAACACCCGTTCTTCCATTGTTCCGGCTATCGAACGGGCCGCGGCAACCACCCAATAAGGAAGAGGCGGCTTTTCCAGACGAATCCGGCCATTAAACACCGGAACAATCCAATCGCCGCTTCGAACCATATTTTCCGCCGTCACCACAACACGGGCCTCATGAACACTCTTCAATTCAGGATATTCTATCCGGGCAAAAAAAAGGCCCCATGCCAGCAGCGTCGCCAGAATAAGCCCAACAACGGAAAAAGAACCGGATTCTTTCGTCCTCAAATTCATTGCTTGCCGATTATAAATACTCTCTCCGCCGTGTCCAGTTTTTCCTGCAGAGAGAAATTGGATGATTCAGGAGCTCTGCCTACTAAAACAGGCCCTGAATCTTTCCGGTTTTGACATTGACGTCGATGCGTCGGAAGGCGGGATCGGAACCGGTTCCGGGCAGGAGTTTGATGTCGCCGGCGATGGGCACAACGTAGCCGGCTCCTTCATAAATCATTACATCTCGAATCGGCAGTTTCCAGCCGCGCGGACGACCTTTCAGGTCCGGGTCATGGGACAAACTTAAATGGGTCTTGACCATACAGGTCCCGAGCTGCCGGCGGAGAGGGTCGGCATCAATTTTTTTGAGCTTCTGGAGTGCTTTTTCTTCAAAGACCACTCCATCCGCGCCGTAAATCTGCGTCGCAATCAATTCAATCCGTTCCTTGTGAGGCATCTCAAGGGGATATAAATAATCAAAATCACGCTCCTCCTGGGCGGCGGCGGCCACTTTTTCCGCCAGCTCGAGGGCCCCCTCTCCGCCGCGAAGCCAATGATCGGAAACAGCCGCCTCGGCCCCGTGGTCTTCAGCAAACCGGCGGACAAAATTCAATTCCGCATCTGTGTCCGTCTTAAAGCGGTTGATGCAGACAATCGGCCGGATTCCGGATTTGCGGACAATCTCAATATGGGCCGCCAGATTTTCGCAGCCCTTCTCGAGCAGTTCGAGGTGCTCTCGGGTATATTCAATGCTGAGCGGGGCGCCGGGTTTGACGGCCGGACCGCCGCCGTGCATCTTCAGAGCACGAACCGTCGCCACAATGACCACCGCATGGGGCTTCAGACCCGACATCCGGCATTTGAGATTCCAGAATTTTTCGTAGCCGATATCCGTCCCGAAACCGCTCTCGGTGACGACGTAATCCGCCAGTTTACAGGCAACCAGGTCCGCAATAATACTGCTTTGGCCGATGGCAATATTGGCAAAAGGACCGGCGTGCACGAGAATGGGCTGGCCCTCGATGGTCTGCAGCAGATTGGGATTGAGGGCCTCCACCATCCAGGCCGTCATCGCTCCGTCCACCTCCAGGTCAGCCGTTGTGATAGGATTGCCCTCCTTGTCGTAGGCCATCACGATTTTGCTCATTCGCTGACGCATATCGGCAAGCCCTTTGGCAATCGCCAGAATAGCCATCACCTCGCTGGAGACGGAGATTTGGAATCCGGATTCCATCTGAACCCCATCCATTTTGCCGCCTTTTCCAATGGTGATGTTCCGCAGGGCCTGCGCGCAGAAATCGATAGCCCACTTCCACTGCACATTTTCCGGGTCAATATTGAGCCGGCGAAGGCCGATTTTTGCCAAACGTTCGTCATCATAATTGCGCTCGTGCTGCATCCGTGCCGTCAGAGCAACCATTGCTAAATTGTGAGCATTCGTGACACATTCGATATCGCCGGTCAGGCGGAAGGAAAAGGGAACCAGCGGAATGCACTGGGAAAGTCCGCCGCCGGCCGCTGTACCCTTGATATTGAAGGTCGGACCGCCGCTGGGCTGACGAATGGTACCTACTACTCGTTTGTCCAGTTTGCCAAGCCCCTGCACGAGACCGATTGTCGTTGTGGTCTTCCCTTCGCCTAATGGGGTAGGCGTAATGGCCGTCACGTCGATGTAGCGGGCATTCGGGGCAAACCGAAGCCGCTCAAGTATCTTCTTATAATCCAGCTTCGCCAGTTTTTCCCCCATCGGAAGCAATTCGCCATAAGCCAGCCCTAAATCACGGGCCAGCTGATAGAGCGGTTTCATATTTTCTTCGGCGGCTTCGGCAATCTGCCAGTCGGGCATCACTCGCGGGTCCAGTGTATTCATTGTTCCCTTTCGCAAAAAAAGATGTTCTCAAAGATATTTCGGGGGATTCAGTATATAAAATTATCAGTCGGATTCCTGTTTTTTCTTTATTTTCAGCAGGAGAATATCTTCTATAAATAGATATTATACATCTTATTACATCTAAAACGGAATCTGAGCAACTGTAAATCTCGATTTTTTCTATATATAGAAAGATTAATACTCGGAAATTTTTTCTTTTTTCCTGTTGACAAAAAACCCTCGCTGCGGTACAGTAAGCCGTAGATTTACGGAGGAGGCAAAGTACATTTGCCTGCCTGAAAACGGAAGAGGTTTGAGAATGGATGGGAGGTAAAAATGAAAAAAGCAATTCTTCTGACGGCACTTCTTGCAATAGCTTTTTTCGCTTCAGCACACTATGAGTTATTTGAGGAAAATCTATCGTTAGGACAGCAAAAAGACTTAATTCACAATGATGCGGACCCCTGGAAAGGATTGATCACCTTAAACGTAACCAACACGGGAAGTGAGCCATGGGGTGATTTCCATTTTCAAATCAGCGGAGCGGGAGCATTCTTCTCTGAAGAGGGAACAGCGACAAGCATTCCCGGAGCCGTCTGGACTGTTACCCCGAGCACTGTTGATTTCTACTTCTACAGCAACCCCATCGGACAGGGCCAGAGCGCCAGCTTCACCGTATATACAAACAACCCCAACTGGCTTTCGTTCTTTACGCTGTGTGTAAATCCGACCCCTGTTCCGGAACCGGCAACATTTGCTTTGCTGGGACTGGGCGGGCTGGCTTTGATTCGCAGAAAATAGCAGCGTTGTCTTTTTCATCCGTTTTTGAATACCCAAAGGATTCAGAGAAATCTCTGAATCCTTTTTTTATTGCGCAGCAGCAGCCTGCGTTCCGTTGCACGCCTGCAGCGAATCAGGTATAATGAAATCTGATGGAAACCCCGGTTGTGCATTCCGTTTTGACTTTAGCGTGTTTAACGCTCCGCCGCTATGCAGAGGCAATCCAAAAGAACCTGGAGGCAGCAGCACAGGGTGCGGACATTGAACCGATTCACCAGGTTCGCGTGGTCTGCAGACGGCTGCGGACGGCCCTGCGTTTGTTTGCCGATTGCCTGCAGGAGGATTCCGTCTCCAAATGGCGGAAAGAATGCAAGCGGCTTTTGAAAGATTTGCGCAAGGCCCGCGACCTCGACATTCAGATGCAGTTTCTGGAGGAACTCCTGAAAAAAGCCATTCGGGACAAGAAGATTCTGCCCGGCCTCAAACGGCTTCAGCTTCGGCTCCGGCAGAAACGGCAGCGTCTGCAGAAGCGAATCCGCAAAAGCGCAGACCGATTCCGAAAACAGAATATCCTGAAGGAAATTGCTGCAGAAACGGAACGGCTCGAACAGACGCAAAGCCCTGCTGCAGAAGCCGGCGGACTTTCTGTCGCCGAACGGGCAGGGACGGCTGTACAGGAAGCAATGGAAAAAACGACAGCCCTTTTGGACCGCCTGAACGACAAAAAAGACATCAAGGGTCATCACCAGCTGCGGATTGCCGTCAAACGGCTCCGTTATACCCTGGAAATTTTCCAGCCGGCGTTCAAAGAAGATTTTGACAAACTTATTCAGCCCCTGAAAAAAATGCAGACACTCCTGGGGGATTTGAATGACTGCGCCGTCTGGCTGGAGCAAATCGAAAAATTTTCCGCGAAAGAAAAAGAACGCACAGAAGAATACTTTGGACATGCCCGCCCCTTCCTGCGGCTTCAACCCGGGATTGAGTATGTGCGGCGGAATCGAAAAAAACAATGGCAGACCCTGTTCCGAGAGGTTTGTGCTTATTGTCGGAAATTGGAAACGGACGGATTCTGGAAGCAGATGACCAAAATATTTGCAGCGCCGAAAGCAGCTTTCCCTCAAAAAAATCATGGCCCATCCTCTCCATGACAAAATTGCACAGGCAGAACGATTTGCCGACCGATGCGGGGCGGAACGCGGGCATTGGGAGCAGGTGCGCCGGCTGTCAATGCAGCTGTTTGACCGGCTTGCCGATTCATTGAAACTCGATGAGTCGGACCGGTTTGTCCTGGAATGTGCGGCGATTTTGCACGACATCGGCTGGTGCACAGGACAGCAGGGACACCATAAACAATCGATGAAAATGATTCTGGACGATACAACCCTGCCGCTGAGCCGGACGGAGCGAATTCGCATCGGCCTGACCGCCCGCTACCATCGAAAAGCTCTGCCGGTGAAAGACCATCCGATTTACAGCGAACTGGGAGCGGAGGAGCAAAAACACATAGACCTCCTGGCCGGTCTGCTGCGAATTGCAGACGGTCTGGACTGCAGCCACCGGAATCTGATCAAGGGGATTCAAGCGGAAATCAGCCGAGACCGGCTGGTGATTCGCTGCCAAGGCGGTCCAGGGGCCCACGAAGAGCTGCAGGCCGCCCGAAAAAAATCCGACCTTCTGGAAAGAGTCCTGTCCATTCCGGTCCAAATCATTCAGGAATCTTCCGCAGCGAATTTGTATTGACGAAACCCTTTTCAAAAGGGATACTGCGGCGTATGGCAGAGCAGGAAGCAAAACCGGTATCTCCCACAGAACCGCCGATCCTGGCGGTCATTGATATTGGAACCAACTCCATTCGAATGTCCATCGGCCAGGTTTTGGCCGACGGCAGCGTAGAAGTGCTCGAGCGGCTTCAGCGTGCTGTCCACCTGGGGCAGGACGCATTCCGCTTCGGTCGGCTGGAACGTATCACCATTCGAGCTGCTATCAGCATCCTGAGGGAGTTCAAGAGACGGATTGACTTTTACGGGGCGAGGCGCATCTGGACAGCCGCAACCAGCGCTCTGCGGGAGGCGCGAAATGCGGATGTGTTTGTGGACCGGGTTCTGATGAGCACTGGTCTGGAGGTGGATATTCTCGACCCGACGGAGCAGGGACGGCTGACGGTTCTGGCCGTTCGGGAAGCCCTGAAAAACGATATGTCTCTGATGGGGTGCCAAACCCTGATTACGGAAGTCGGCGGCGGCAGCACGATGCTCACATTCCTGAAAAACGGGCAAATTACCGCCTCCCAGGGACTGGGACTTGGGTCCATCCGGCTTCAGGAGATGCTGGAGCCGGCGGGGAGAAACTGGATGCAGACCTCTGAGTTTATCCGTCGGGAGATTGAATCTATCGTATCACCGCTGGAATCGCTGATGCCGCTGCGCTCGGTGAAAACCTTTCTGACACTCGGAGCGGATGCACGGTTTGCGGCGGAACAGATAGGGACACCGCTGCCGAATCCTTCTTTTCGAAAGATTTCCCGTGCCCGATTTCGGCGTTTTCTGGAAAAACTGAAGAATTTTTCGCCTGAACAGCTGGCCCAGCAGTACGACCTGCCGTACACGGAGGCGGAAACGCTGGTGCCCGCCCTGCTGATTTATCAGGAACTTCTGGACGCCACGTCCGCCAAAGAATGGATTGTTTCGTCGGTTTCGATGCGCGACGGCCTTCTGGTTGAACTGTCTCGTCGAAGCAGCGGACGTCAGGAACAGGTGTTTCGGCAGGAAGCGGTGCAGTCCGCTCTGGCGCTGGCGGAAAAATATAAGGTGAATCTGGACCATGCTCAGCGGGTAGCGGCCTGTGCCGTCCGTCTTTTCGATGCCCTGAAAACCGAGCACGGCCTTTCGGAGCGGCATCGTCTTCTCCTGGAAATTGCCGCCCTGCTGCACGAAATCGGAATGTTTGTGTCGGCGCGGGCCTACCACAAACATTCCCTGTATCTGATTTTGAATTCAGAAATATTCGGGCTCAGCCGCGAGGAAGTCCAGATTGTCGCCCATACCGCCCGGTATCACCGTCGGGGCACTCCGAAGCCGACCCATGTGGAGTATATGAGTCTGTCCCGGGAAAATCGTCTGGCGGTCAACAAACTGGCCGCTCTGCTCCGGCTGGCCAAAGCAATGGACCTGGAGGAGACCCGGCAGATCGAACAGATGCGCATCCGTCTGCAGGATGACACACTGACGATTGAAGTGCCGGGGCTTTCGGAAGAATCGCTCAAAACGCAGTCAATCGGACTGGGAACAGATTTTTTTGAAGATGTGTACGGGCTGAAAATCCTCTGGACAGGCGGACTCTGAAAGAAATCCTATGGGCAGAAGCGAAACTGAAAAACTGGAACAGCCGGAATCCTTTCTGAACCGGGAACTCAGCTGGCTTGAATTCAATCGGCGAGTGCTTCAGCAGGCCCGAAATCCGAAACTGCCTCTGCTGGAGCGCGTGAAGTTTCTGGCGATTTTTGCATCGAATCTGGACGAGTTTTTTATGATTCGCGTGGCCGGTCTTCGTCAGCAGGCGGCGGCAGGCATTCGCAAAAAGGACCCCAGCGGAAAAACCCCCGCCGAACAATTGGAGGAAATCAGCCGGCGCTGTCATCAGATGATGGAGGAACACGCCCGAACGATGCGTCAGGTCTTTGCCGAACTTCGCGAAAACGGGCTGATTCTTTTCCGGCGGGAAGAACTGACAAGCAAACAGAAAACCGCCCTCCGGGCCTATTTTGAATCTGAAATTTTTCCGGTTTTAACGCCGATTTCCCTGACAGGTCTGAATCCTCCGCCGCTGCTGGAAGGACTTCAGCTTTTTGCCGCAATTGTTCTGGAACCGCAGGAGGACACGGAAGAGGTCTCCATCTTGGCCGTTCCCGTGCCGGACAGTTTTAAGCGATTTCCGGCGATTCCGTCTTCGGGACAAACGGTTTTGATTCCTTTGGAAGATTTGATACTGGAATACGCCGCAATGCTGTGTCCCAACCGGACAATCCGCTCCACCGCCTGTTTCCGGATTACACGGGATGCAGACGTTCCGATTCAGGAAGATGAAGCGGGCGACCTGCTGGAAACGATGGAGGAGGCGGTACGGGAGCGGCTTCGTCGGGCGGCAGTGCGGCTGCAGATTTCCTCCAATCCGGCGCCGGAACTGCTCGAATGGCTGCGGAAACACCTGAATCTGAAGTCGGAGGATATCTACGAAACCGATGCCCTGCTGGGGGCTCGCAGTTTGTGGGAGATTGCCGAACGGCCGGGCTATGAACGGCTGAAGCTTGCCGACTGGCCCCCTCAGCCGCCGGCGGACCTGCCGGAGGGGGAGGATCTCTGGGAGACTCTTCGCGACCGCGATGTGCTGCTGGTTCATCCGTACGAGAGTTTTGACCCGGTGGTGCGTCTTTTGAAAGAGGCCGCGGAAGACCCGCAGGTGCTGGCCATCAAGCAGACGCTTTACCGGACCAGCGGGGATTCACCGATTATCCGGGCCCTGGAGGAGGCCGCCCAGAACGGCAAAGAGGTCACTGTGCTGGTGGAACTGAAGGCACGGTTTGACGAGGAACGAAACATCCAATGGGCCCGCCGGCTGGAGGATGCCGGCTGTACGGTGATTTACGGTGTGATGGGACTGAAAACCCATGCCAAGGCCCTGCTGATTGTTCGACGGGAGGAAGGACGCATTCGGCGGTATGTGCATCTTTCGACGGGCAATTACAATGACAAAACGGCACGAATTTACTCTGACATCGGCCTGATGAGCGCCGATTCCGAACTGACCCGAGATACGGCCTCCTTTTTCAACCTGCTGACAGGACTGTCTGAATCCGTCGGCTGGTCCAAACTGGTCATTGCCCCGACAGCAATGCGCCGACGTCTCCTGGAACTGATTGAGCGGGAAATTCAGGTGTCCAGTCCGGACCGTCCGGGGCTGATTATGGCCAAACTGAATGCCCTGGAGGACAAACAAATGTGCCAGGCGCTGTACCGGGCCTCGCAGGCGGGAGTAAAAGTGCGGCTGAATATTCGCGGAATCTGCTGTCTTCGGCCCGGTGTGAAAGGGCTGTCCGAAAACATTGAAGTCGTCTCGATCGTGGACCGGTTTCTTGAACACGCCCGGATTCTGTATTTCGGCAACGGCGGCCATCCGGAGGTGTATCTGGCCAGTGCGGACTGGATGGGCCGCAATCTGGACAGACGGCTGGAACTGCTGTTTCCGATTGCAGACGCCGGTCACAAAAAACGCCTCATTCAAATGCTCGAACTGTATCTGCAGGATAATTGTCAATCGTGGCAGCTGCTGCCCGACGGGACCTACAAGCTCAAAGAATCCAAAGGCAAACCCGTTCGGGCTCAGCAAGTCCTCTATGAACAGGCCGTGGAGGCGGCCCGGCGAGGCCGAAGGAGCCAAAGCCGCTTTCGGCCCATCAAACAGGACTAATCCTCGCAGCGTCCTGACTTCTTTTTTTCCGCTGTACCGGCGAAGGAAACCGCCCCTCGGATTTCCGTGATGGAATCAGGCAGGCTCTGTTCCGGGTATCGGAATCACATCATCGGCCGGCGCCTTGACGGTCCCCTTCTCAAAATCCTCCGCCGTGGGAGAAAGAGTGAGATTGTACCACGGACTTTTGGACTGGGGGTCGGTCAGGTCCTGCCAGCGAACCAGCTGGCCGGTATAGGCGCTGATTCGTCCCATCAGGGCGGTCAAATTGGTCTGGGCCGCCCACTGTGCATCCTGCAGGGGCTTGCCGTCTCGAATGCTCTTGAGCAGGTCGATATGCTCCTGCACATAGGGATTTTCGTGCAGCTGCAGCTCCGGGACAGACACGCGTTTGCCGTCGGAAGGATTGACCGGTCCGCTTCCGGCCGCAGTGCCCTGCGTGCCCGTAAAGAACTCGGCCACGCGGTTATAGCAGCTGTCCACCTGACGGCACATGCTGTGGATATGAATCCCGCCGCCGTAGTCAAAATCAACACTGAAGAAGTCGAACTGGTTGCCTGTCTTTCGGCGGGCTCGTCCGCCGAAGCCCACACACTGCTTCGGGGTTTTGCCCAGGAACCAATTGGCCACATCAATATTGTGAAAATGCTGTTCGACAATATGGTCGCCGGACATTTCGGTAAAACTGACCCAGTTGCGAACCATGTAATCAGCATCGCTTTCGCCGGGAAGCCGCTTGTTGAACCACAGGTGTCCCATGCACCACCAGACCTGGCCGGACAGGATGGTGCCGATAGCCCCCTGGTCAATCGCAGCTTTGGTCTGCAGGTAAGAGGCCTGATGTCTCCGCTGAGCCCCTACACAGACAGCCAGCCCTTTGGAAACGGCGGTCTGTCCGACTTCGAGAATTTTTCGGGCTCCCGGCGCATCGACGGCCACGGGTTTTTCCATAAAGACGTGCTTGCCGGCGGCTATCGCCGCTTCAAAATGGCGGGGACGAAAAACAGGCGGTGTCACCAGCAGCACCACATCCGCTTCCGAAGCGAGGGCTTTTTGATAAGCCAGAGGGCCGTCGAAACATCGGTCCTGCGGCACCTGATGTTCCTGAGCGGTTTTCAGGACGCGGTCTTTGAAAAAATCCGCCAGCGCGGTGATTTCCGCCGTCATTCCGAGGGAAGAAACGGCCTGAAGACAGTCTTTTAAGGCTCCGTTTCCGCGTCCGCCGCAGCCGATCAGGGCCAGCCGAATCTTTTCCTGTCCGGCGGCGAACAAAGCGGAGGCCGCCGGCCAGAACGCCGCGGAGGAGGCAACAGCCGATGTTTTCAGAAAATCCCGACGCGTCAGATTTGTATCACTTCGCTGGTTCATCTGTTCGCTCCTAAAAAATTTGTCTTTGGAAGTTTCCGCCCCTACCGAAGCTTCTCGAGAACAATATTGCGAAACTCAATCGGAGACCCTTCCGACTGGAGGGCGATAAATCCGGATGCAGCGGAAAGCCCTTCGGCCCGATTCTGCCGCACGCCGTTGACAATCAGTTCGAGGGTATTGTCCCGACAGATAATTTCATAGCGGTTCCATTGCGGGGGTTTCTTTTCACTGGAGGGTTTCTGACGAGCCAGCCGCAGATAGCGGGACTCTTCAGGACGGAAGGCCTTTCCATCCGCCGTCAGCGACAACTCCTCCCCAATGATAATCAGGTCGCCTGCATCCCCGCTTCGCAGCTGGGCCTCATAACAGGTCGGCCAAAGCCGGTCTTCTCCGGTCCCGTGCAGGAGCACGCCGCTGTTGGTCGGCTCCTGCGGCCAGCGCCATTCGAGCGTCAGTTTGTAGTTGGAAAAAGGCCGAGTTGTGCGAAGATACCCGTTGGGCCGCCCCTCGCACCGCAGGATACCATCCCGGATGCTCCAGACTTCGGTCACAACCACGCCCGGGTCGTCCGTATAGAACTTCCATCCGTCCAGATTGTAGCCGTTAAACAGCCGGATGCGCTCCGCACAGCCGGAGGTCAGCACGCCGACACACAAACTAATCAGAGCAATTTCATATCTCATCGAAAGGCTCCTTTGGTTTCAGGGTTCAAATGCATCACAGAGCCGATAGGCGGCGATTCGGGCCAGCTCCCCCTCTTTGCCGGGTTTGCTGGTGCCGTGCTCCATACAGAGCACCCCTTCGTACTTTTTCTGATAGAGATGTCTGAAAATGTTTTGGTAATTGATTTCGCCGGTGGTCGGTTCCATCCGCCCGGGGACATCGCCGATATGAAAGGCGGCGATACGGCTGTAGGCCGCATCGATGTTGTGAATCAGATTGCCTTCCGTAATCTGCTGATGGAAAAGGTCGTTGACAATCATACAGGCGGGGCTTCCGACGGCCTGACAAATCTGAAAGGCCTGCGAGATTTTCGTCAAAAACAGACCCGGATGACTCTTGGGATTGAGCGGCTCAATCACTATCGTAAGGCCGGCCGGTTCGCAAACCTCGGCACAATACTTGAGATTTTCGACCACATTGGCCGTCTGGTAATCCCACTCCAGACTCTGGTCATACTGACCGGGAACCACCAGAGCCCACCTGGCGCCGGTGCGTTTGGCCGTCTCGACGGCCTGCTTCATTTTGGAAACCAGCTGATTCTTCACCGAGCGGGACGGCATCACAAAGGTACGCTGGCCGAACTGGGCCTCTGCGACAAAGGGGCCTATCATCATTTCGTACTGAGCGGCGGCCTGAGCAATCTTTTCCTGCAGGTCGGGGCTTTTGCCCATCAGCCCGTTGTCAAAAAACGCCCGAAACCCCTGCTCATGCATAAACTTGATTTGGTCAATCGGGTCCTCGCCGGCGTGATGTTTGAATTGGCCCAATTCGGGTGCGTAACGGAGCTTGAAAGGGCCTGTCGGTTTTTCAGAAGTCTGCTCCGCCGCCTTCAGCGAGGAAGAAAGTGCGGCGGTCGTCAGCAATGACGTCCCCAAAAACGTGCGTCGATTCATAAGCAATCCTTTTCCTGACATTTTTATCCACCCAATA
This sequence comes from Anaerohalosphaeraceae bacterium, assembly GCA_035378985.1. Lineage (NCBI taxonomy): Bacteria > Pseudomonadati > Planctomycetota > Phycisphaerae > Sedimentisphaerales > Anaerohalosphaeraceae > Anaerohalosphaeraceae bacterium. The sequence goes on along the minus strand of DAOSUR010000007.1, from coordinate 27,663 downwards.
TGATTCCCGAAGCCGCCTGTTTTATCGCAGCCTCGCCCGCTCAGACATTCGCTTTCCGCAAAAAATCATGATTTTCCACGCGGTGCCGTAACCCACAAAATCAGGGCACCGAGGAGAACAATCGGCAGGACCCAGGCCGTAGAGGAGGTATTCGTAATCTCCGGCAGCGTAACTTTCCCGTAATTGAAATGCTGTTCCAGAGAGACGACAACCGTCGGATAGATTAGAATATAAACCATAGCTCCGACAAACATCCCGAGCACGGTGATCAGAGCATCCATCCGTCCGGCCGCCGCACAGGCCAAACCTGTTCCCGGACAGTAGCCGGTAATCCCGAATCCCACCCCCAGCAGGGCACCGCCGATAAACACCGTAAGAACAGCAGCCGGCTTGACATCCGAGTTGGCATGACCGGTTTTCTGGAGAATCCAGGTACCGAGCATGCCGACCAGCACAAAAAGTGCAATCGTCCGAAAGGCATGAAAATCCTTCAGCCGGAGAGAGCCGATAATTTTATCCGGTTCGGCAAGGCCGCCCAGGTACAGAGCGGCGCCGAACAAAAAACCAATCAGAAGTCCCCAGAAAACCGCTGACATAATGTATCCTCCTTATTTTTCAAAATCCGGGGTTTTGGGGTAGACAAGCCAAGCCGTCAGCATTCCGAAGCTGAACAGCCCGATTGTCATCGGTACGGCATTCAGAGACAGCTGCGCCCATCCGCTGGCGAAGCCCCCGCTGGTGCAGCCGTGGGCCAGCCGGGCCCCGAGCAGGATGAAAATCCCCCCGATAAACCCAGCAAAAAAACGTCCAAAGAGCGAACCGTTTCGATTGGTCTTCCACCAGACAGTCGAGGTCTGCAGTTTCCAGCGTTTGACCATGACGGCGGCCGTAAACGCGCCGAGAACAATCCCCACATCCAGCCAGAAGCCGTATCCAATCTTCCGGTTTTTCTCCTGACTGAGGAGAGGATGATTCTGGGCATATTCGGGGGCTGCTTTGTGCATCACGATGCTGTCGAGAATCACAAACTGAGTGGAGACTCCCAGCGGGCCTTTTACATAGACAGCCAGGACCTGAATCAGGCCCAGCGCCAGCCCGGCCGCCCACCAGGGAAGAGGTGCCTTAGGAACTTTGATTTCTCCCATAAAAGACTCCTTTCCGAAAAGACATCAAAAACGATTGAATTACACTGGGCAACCCGAATCGTTTTCTATTCAACAGACTCCTCGTTCTCCTATCGAGACTGTTCGGAAAACTTATCGGCATCTTTGAGCAGCTTGTATTCCACGCTGTCCACCAGAGCCAGCCAGCTGGCCTCGATGATATTCTCCGAAACGCCGACCGTGCCCCACAGGTCGGCTCGGTCGCGGCTTTCAATGACAACCCGGACCCGGGCCGCCGTGCCCGCTTTGGCATTGACCACACGAACCTTGTAATCAACCAGAGACATCTCCCGCAGAGACGGATAGAACCGTTCGAGGGCCTTCCGAAGGGCGTTATCCAGTGCATTGACCGGACCATCCCCTTCCGCAACAACGTGTTCCACTTTGCCGTCTACCTGAAGTTTGACCGTGGCCTCCGTGACCATTGCGCCATCGGGATTTCTCTCCACATCAATGTGATATTTAATCAGTTCGAAACTGGGAACATATTCGCCGAGCGTTTTCTTCACAAGCAAATCGAAGCTGGCCTCGGCCGTTTCAAACTGATAGCCGGCGTTTTCAAGGTCCTGAACGGCTTTGAGAATTTTGGCCGCCGTTTGCTTGTCGGCGGTAATTTTTTTGCGTTCGAGCTTGTCGAGTACATTGGAAGAACCGGACAGCTCCGAAATCAGATATTTGCGCTCATTGCCCACCAGAGAGGGGTGGATATGTTCATACGTTTTTTCGTTCTTGCGGAGGGCATCAATATGCAGCCCGCCCTTGTGGGCAAAGGCACTTTCGCCTACATAAGGCAGGTTAGACACGGGGGGCAAATTGGCCACTTCAAAGACAAAACGAGACAGCTCCGTCAGTCCTTTGAGACGAGAAAGGCCGACCGTTTCATAGCCCATTTTCAGAGTCAGATTGGGAATAATCGAACAGAGGTTGGCATTGCCGCTTCGCTCCCCCAGTCCGTTGATGGTTCCCTGAACCTGGCGGGCCCCTGCCTGCACGGCCGCCAGGGAATTGGCCACAGCACAGTCCGAGTCATTATGGGTATGAATTCCGACGACCGCCCCGCTCAGGGTCCGGCAGACCACCTGTGTGATATCGAAGACCTCATTCGGCAGACAGCCGCCGTTTGTCTCACACAGCACCAAGACTTCCGCCCCGGCCTCGGCGGCAGCCTGAAGAACCTTCAAGGCATACTCCGGATTGTTTTTATACCCGTCAAAGAAATGCTCCGCATCAAAAAAGACCCTGCGCCCCTGCTTTTTCAGATAGGCAACAGAATCCGCACAGAGCTGAAGATTGTCCTCAAGGGAACAGCGAAGGACTTCCTTGACGTGCAGGTCCCAACTTTTCCCGACGATGGTCAGAACCGGAGCACCGCAGGCCAAAAGCGCCCGAAGCCCCGCGTCTTCCTCCGGTTTCTGAGAAGCCCGCCGGGTGCTTCCAAAGGCCGCCAGAATGGAATTTTTCAGCTTTTCCTGAGCCAGTCGGGCAAAAAACTGCTCTTCCTTGGGATTGCTGAGAGGAAAACCGCCTTCGATATAATGGATACCAAACTCATCCAGTTTTCGGGCAATCAGCAGTTTATCCTCGAGGGAAAAACTGATGCCCTCGGCCTGCATTCCATCCCGCAAAGTTGTGTCGTATATGGCTACTTTTCCCATTTTTCCCATTTACCGAAGAAGACAGCCGCATTGTAGCCCTCCGGCGTCCACAAGTAAAGCAGAAAAACAAGACACCTCTCTGCAAGAAAAGACGAGTTTCCTTGAAACCGTTCAGCCCCCCTAAAAATCATTCAGGATTTGACCTTGGCCTTAAACTCTCCGCACCAGTTGCTGTCATAGACCTTCGGCCAGTGAACATCCGTCTTATAGCTGCCCGTAGCTTCGGAGCGTGTAACAAAAATAGTCCTGTTCGGGCTTGGGGCATACCATCTGCATTCCCCGGAGCCCGGAGAGGTTTGAAGATAATAATCACATTTGTCACAGGTCTGCTGGCGGACTTCCATCATAATCGGCTCCTTTTCTCCAGAATGTCTTCTTTCATACACGAGCAGAAAGCAATGACAATCCTAAAAGAGAAAAAGTCCGGGGTCAAACTTTTTTTTCTTCCGGGTTTTCTGCAGGAAAACAGCCCCGGCAGAAGAAAAACCTCTTTCGCCATCCTTTTGGGAAAATTCCGGACTGAAACAGACAAGAATTGGCAAAAAAGAGATTTTACGAACCTGACATTTTTTTTCTTGCAATTTGAAGAAGCCCATGTGTAAAGTATGTGGAATCAAGCAAAGTGAGGTTCTCTGAGCGGCCCTGCTCATTTTGAAATTGAAGGACAAAACGCTGTTTTTGTTTTTCTCTCCTGCTGATTTTTTCTGCGTTTGAACAGAGCGAAGTTGCTCCATCTATTGATTTTCCTCCGCCGTTTGTCTTTGAGTTTCTGCAACAAGTCCCCACGGGCTTTGCGCAGACATCGCTGACAGCGGGCTTTTTATCATATACGAGTACACAAGGCGGAAACGTTATTTGGAGGGTTTTAATCTTATGAAAACAAAAGAAACTGTCATCCTCGGACTGATTGCCGTCCTGATGATTTCTCCGTTCATCTTCGGTCAAATCCGGGATGGAATGTTTCAGGTGAATCTGTACAGCCCGGAGGAAATCTCCTGGGAGAGGGAACTAAATTCCGGCTACAACAGCATGTGGTACCGGTACCCGCGTCCGAACGCCCCTGAGCCCCGGCCGTGGTGGAATGAATGGTACTGGAATGACCCGTACATCCTGGGAGGCAAATGGATCCAAGTCTCATTCGACTACAAACTGCTCATTCCGGATTTGCCGGGGGATGTGTTTATCACCATCAACTGGACGAACGGACTGTGGGTGGGACAGAATACACCCCCAATTTGGTCCGACCCGCCCGGCTATGACCCGGAGATGTACATCGAGCGGCTCTCCGACCCCCAGTACAATATGAATCTGGATGACTGGAAATTCCATCTGCCGCCGGGAACTCCGCCCGGACATTGGGACAGCGGAATCATTTGGCTGCCGATTGACTACAATCCGGAGTGGGTATCCATCGACGTACAGGGAATGGGCAACGTGGGCATCTGGAACGGCGTGATTCTCCACGAGTGCGTTCCTGAACCGTCCACACTGAGTCTTCTGGCTGTGGCTGGAGCGGTGATGATTCGGTTCAAAAAGTAAGTTTTCTCCGTCTAATTTCCAAAAGGCCGGCGGTTTTTCGAGAAAAAGACTGTCGGCCTTTTCTTTTTTCAAACCTTCTTTGCTCCCGACGAGCAAGCGTCTATAATATCCTCCGACATCAATCTAAGGAGACGATTTATGGGCAGGGAGTTTGTCGCTATTGGAAGATGGAAAAGCCGGATTCGCACGGAAATCATCGCTGGATTAACCACTTTTCTGACAATGGCCTACATTATTTTCGTCAACCCGGATATCTTATCCAAAACCGGAATGGACGCCTCAGCCCTGATTCTGATTACTTGTCTGGTAACCGGAATCTGCACCATCGCCACAGGGCTGCTGGCCGATGCTCCGATTGCAATGGCCCCCGGAATGGGGCTGAATGCGTTTTTTGCCTATACGCTCGTGCTGACGGAACACATTTCCTGGCAGACAGCCCTCGGTGTGGTTTTTCTGTCGGGCCTGTTCTTTCTGATACTGACCCTGGCCGGACTTCGCCGAAAACTGGTGGAGGCGATTCCGCCGTCCCTGATTGCCGCCATTTCTGTCGGAATCGGTCTGTTTATTACATTCATTGGTCTTCAAAATCTGGGACTGGTACGCGACCATCCGGTCACGCTGGTGACGGCCGCCCCGCTCAATAAAACCATCCTGATTGGCTTGGCAGGGCTTTTGATGATGCTCTTTCTGGAAATCCGCCGCATCCCAGGGGCCCTGCTGCTCGGAATTGCCTTTTCGACCGCTCTGGCCGCCGTGTTTGGAGAGATTGCCCTACCCAAACAGTTCATTTCGGCCGATTTTCGGATTTCCGATGTCGCCTTTCAACTGGATATCCTCGGGGCGTTAAAATGGGGGCTTTTCTCGAGCATTTTTACCCTGATGTTTATCGACATGTTTGACAGCATCGGCACGCTGCTGGCCGTGGCACCTCAGGCAGGGCTGGCCGACGAGACCGGAAAGATTCAAAAACTCGACCGGCTCTTGGCCATCGATGCGGCGGCAACCATGTTCGGAGCGCTGATGGGAACCTCCACGACAACCTCCTATATCGAATCCGCCGCCGGGATTGAGCAGGGAGGCCGGACAGGACTGACGGCCGTCGTAACGGGGCTTTTTTTCCTGCTGTCCGCCTTTTTGGCTCCTTTGGTGGCAATTGTCCCTTCTTATGCCACGGCGCCGGCCCTTATCATGGTCGGCCTGTTTATGATGAAGCGGATAAAAGAAATCGACTTTTCAGACGTCGAACACGGCCTGCCCTCTTTTTTCATTATGGTTCTGATTGCCCTTTGCTATTCCATCAGCGAAGGGCTGGCCTTCGGCTTTCTCGCTCATACCCTGATTATGGTCCTGAAAGGAAAAATCAGACAAATCAACCCGACTCTGTGGATAATCACGGTGCTTTCTGTTCTGTATTTTGTTTTTAAGGTGCTCCGGGAAGCGGGCATCCGTTTGTAAACAAAGATTTGCAGTTTGCCGCCGATTCCGTTATATTTCCAGCGAAAGGTATGGAACAACAGAGACTGACAGGCATCATTCGGCACCTTCCCAATGCCCTGACGGTGGCCCGTCTGATTATGACGGTGCTTTTTCTGGGGCTGATTTTGTATGCGCCCCGGACCGGCCATCCCAAACCCGCCGGTGTTCTGATGACGGCTTTCACCTTATTTGTCCTTGCCGGAATAACAGACATTGTCGATGGTCCGATTGCCCGCCGATTCAACGTCACCAGCCGATTCGGACGGGTCGTGGACCCGCTGGCCGACAAAGTGCTCGTCTGCGGCTCGTTCGTGTGCTTTGCCCTCGTCGGACAGCCCCTGCTGGCCAATTTCCACCTCCCGGAATGGCTGGGGCACACCATCCGCTGGGGAACCGCCCTGCTGCTGACGGGACGAGAAGTGATTGTTCAGACCCTTCGGCATATCGCCGAAGCCAGAGGAGTGCCCTTTGGAGCGGTCGTTTCCGGCAAGATTAAAATGTTTGTCCAATCCTTCGGAATCGGCACCGTCCTGATTGGATGGGCCTTTGTCTCGCGGACTTGGGGAGACTGGTTTACCCTGATTACCTATCTGATTGTGCTGGGGGTTACTTTGTACTCGGGTTTGGAGGCGCTGCGGAGACCGATTCGCTAAGGGACTGCATCCGCTGAACATAGAGAATCAGCGGCACAGAAAGCAGCTGAGCGGCGGCGGAAAGCACCGAGGGCCAAAGCAAAGAATGTGTGTACAAAAACCCCATCAGGGCACTGCCGGCAAACCAGGCCAAACCGAAACCGGAATTGAAAATCCCAAACCCCGTCGCCCGGCGTTCTTTGGGAACCAATTCGGACACAGCCGCCCGCAGAATCGATTCGAGGGCCCCCATCCCGATTCCCCACAAGACCATTCCGGCCAGAAGCCCCCACCGAGAGGTCAGAAAGACCAGCGGTGCACAGCCCGCCGAAAGGACCGCCGCACCGGCCAGAACCATCATGCCCTTTTTGTCATACCATCGCCCCAAAACCAAAGCAGCAACAGCATCAATGCCCATCACCACCGCATACAGAAACGGAATCCACGCATCGCCCAGCAGACGGGTCGTCTTGATATGGAAAGCAATCAGCGGAAAATCCACAAAACCAAAGGCGATACAGGAAGCGGCCGCCAGATACAGCCAGAAAGCACGATGCAGCCCGCGTCTTCCGGAGGCCGTCTGCGTTTCCAGACTCGACGGACGCGGATACAGAATCCGAGCCAGCACCAGGGCCGTCAGCGCCAGCAGGGCCGGAATCAGCAAAACCGCAAAACCAAACCGGTAATCGCCTCTCCAGGCCAATACGGCCGAGACAATCAGCGGCCCCAGGACGGCGCCGATTTGGTCCATCGCCTCATGGATGCCGAAGGCCCAGCCGCGTCCGACCGAAGCGGCGGCATGCGAGAGCATCGCATCCCGCGCAGGGGTGCGCAGGGCCTTGCCGAATCGTTCGGCCATCAGCAGAACGGCGGCAATCTCCCACCGGCCCGCCAGAGCCAGCGCCGGCACAGCCAGCAGATTCACCGTATATCCGACCAGCGTCATCAGCCAATACCGTCCGGTGCGGTCGCTCACAAGACCGGAGAGGATGCGCAGGCCGTAGCCGAGCAGCTCGCCCAGACCGGCCACCCCTCCCACCACCGCCGCTCCGGCCCCCAGCACCGCCAGATACGGCCCGCTGATGCTGCGGGCGGCCTCATACGTCACATCCGACAAAAGGGATACCACCCCCAAAAGCACAACAAATCGCATCGCCGATTTTGATGAAACAGAGCTCATTCAATTATCCCGAATTTAATTTTTCCTCTGACCGGCATGCCGGCCTTTTCAAACACACGTTTTTCCGCATGAAGCCGACCTGTTCCCAGTCCGATTGCCGCCATGTCCATCACAGACAAAACGGCAGAATCAGGGCCCAAAACGCCCCTACCGCCAAAAAGACAAAAAACGCAAACGCCGCCGCCTGGGCAGCTGTTTTTCTGACCTGCCGTTTATCCGGATAATGATGGACATACTCCTGATACGTAATCAGATACGCCGCCAGCGCCGCCAACGGACTGAAGATAACCGCCAGACTGAAAATCAGCCCAAACATTTCCGTCCCGTTCAGATTTTTTCGAACGGATTGGCAAACACAGCCGCTTTTCCTAATTCCGCCTCGATTTCCAACAGCCGATTATACTTGGCAATCCGCTCACTGCGGCAGGCAGAACCGGTTTTGATTTGTCCACCGCCCATCGCCACGGCAAAGTCCGCCATAAAGGCATCCTCCGTCTCCCCGCTGCGGTGGGAGATGACATAACCCCAGCCGACCTTCCGCACAGTTCAATCGCCTCCATCGTTTCCGTAACGGTGCCGATCTGATTGAGCTTAATCAAAACCGCATTGGTTGACCGCTCCCGAATTCCCCGGGCGATAAAACGGGTATTGATCACATAGAGGTCATCTCCGACAATCTGGCTCGCCGAAACTGCGTTTCCGCAATCTCCAAGGCGCCGCGAGAGAGCAGATACATTCCCAGTTCATCCCGATCGTACCCCAAATACCGGCTGGGGCGAAGCTGCTCTTCCCTGCGGTCATTCCTGTCAGGCCGGCTGAATCTCTGTTTCTTCATAGAAAACCGTCCGGCACCTGTTCCACGGCTCGTTTTACAGCCGTCTTGGCCGAATCGTCATTGCCCCGGCAAGCTGAATTGCCGACGGAGAAAAAAACGTTTTCATTGCGAGTCCAAAAAAGTTATGACGGAAAATGCCACAAAACCGGCAGAATATTATGCTCATGCAGCAGTTCCAGCAGGTCTTCCACCTGCGGCAGCAGCAACACCCCGATTGTATCCAGAGCAATCCGTCGAACGGCCTTCACATTTACCTCAACGTATTCCGGGCTCTGATAGGCGGAAAATCGGGGCCAGAAGCGGGGAACCCTCCTCTGGTACTCCAGATAGGCCGTCCCAAACCTTTCCTTCAAATGGCTTTCTTCCATGATAACAGTGAGAAAATGAACCGGAATAATCACCGCCGGCACCAGCAGAAGCATCAGAAGATTTTCAAAACACAGCCCAACACCGATGGACAGCAGAAACGTCCCCACATACAGCGGATTGCGGCAGATTGAATACGGCCCTTCGGCAATCAATTCTTTGGTTTTTCGCCCTCCGATATAAAAAATACACCAAATCCGGACGGTCAACCCGCTCAGCAGAAACAGATATCCTAAGAATTCAACAAAGAAAGCCCGATACGAATCCAGCGACCAGGCGGGCCGTACAAACACCACCACAAAAATAATCGGCACAAAGAGCAGTTTCAAAAGGTCGATTCGGAGTTTGCGCAACTTCATTTTTCTTCTTTCCGAAAAGTTTTTTCATCGTATCGGTACGCAAAGATGTTGACGGTTTCGAGGGTAACCAGTCCTTCCTGAATCATTCGGTCCAGCTCCGGAAGGAATGCCTCAATGCGCTCCGGCTTATCGACAATCTCAATCACAATCGGCAGGTCTTCGGACAGCCGGAGAATCTTGGCGGTATGCAGTCGGCTGTGCGCCCCAAACCCCATCAGTCCCCGCAACACGGTCGCCCCGGCCATTCCCCGCTGACGAGCCAGCAGGACAATGGCCTCATAAAGGGGCTTGCCGTCCCACTTGTCGGCCTCTCCGATAAAAATCCGCAGCAATTGTGCTTCTGAAGGCAGCTGCATAGTTCGCTCCTTTGTCAAATCCATTTCCCGATTGTCAGTCCCGCAATCATCCCCAGCAGCCCTACACCATTCTGCAAAATCAGATTGCCGGCAGCCCAGAACCACTGGGAATCATCGATCATCTGCGCCGTTTCAAACGCAAACGTCGAAAACATTGTGAACGCCCCGAAAAACCCCAGAAAAATCACCAGTTTCATCTGCGCGGGAATATTCAGACGCAGTTCAATCACCGCCCACAAAAGACCGAACAGAAAACACCCGAGAATATTGACCAACGCCGTCCCGACAGGAAACGTTGTGGAAAACGTCCGATGAACAAATCCCGAAAGCCAGTAACGACAAAGCGTCCCCAGGGCTCCGGCAAAACCCAAATAACATAATTTCTGCCACATGGTTTTTCTCCTGCGTCAACAGTTCAGCAGGATGCTTGAAGCGGGAATGACAAAAAGACTCCCGCAGCATTCATCCTGCAGGAGTCATCAGCTCGCAGAGCGGTTCAAGGGGGACTCCATCCCCTCTGTCAGCATCTTTAGCCGAAAAAGGGCAAAAAGTAAAGTTTTTTATGAAAAAACTTCCGATTGAGCAAAGGCTGCATCCCAGTCCTTCCAGACGGGGTCTTTGCCTTTGGAACGAATCATTTGGGCAATCTGGGCGGGCGTCCGGGTGTCGGCGACGGCAAACTGTTCGGCCGTATCGTCATGGCCGGTATAGCCGCCGGGGTTGGTTTTGGAGCCCGCGCTCATACTGGTCACACACAGTTCCACCAGATGGTCGCGCAGCTGGGCACGCTCCCGGGTGGACAGCACAATCCCCGCATCGGCAAAACACAGCCGCAGCGCCAGCATCATCTGCACCAGATTCCGGTCCGAAAGCAGATGCGGCCAGTCTGACGGAGCCCCCAGAGCGGGTCGAAGCCGCGGAAACGAAAAGGCCGCCTGCGAACGCCAGTATCGTTTCATCAGATATGCGGCGTGTTCCGCCAAAGCCAGCGTCTCCAGACGCCAATCGGTCAGCCCCAGCAAGACCCCCAGCCCAATCCGGCGCATGCCGGCGGATGCAAACCGGTCCGGTGCCAGCAGCCGCCGGTCATAATCCTGCTTGGGACCGGCCGGGTGATAATACGCATAGGCCGCCCGGTCGTACGTTTCCTGATAAAGCGTTACGCCGTCAATGCCCGCTTCAAAAAGGGTTCGGTACTCCTCCTGCGTCATCGGATAAATCTCGACACTCAGGGAACTGAATCGCCGGCGGAGCCGAGCCGCCAGCTCCGCCAGATACGCCGTCGTCACAAAGGAACGGTCTTCGCCGCTGACCAGCAGAAGATGACGGAATCCTTCCTCCGCAATCACCTCCGCATCCGCCAGGGCCTCCTCGACAGACAGACGCGTCCGCTCAAAAACCGTATGCCGATTGTAGCCGCAGTAGCGGCAGCTGTTGATGCACACATTCGATACATACAGCGGAGCATACAGCTGAATGGTGCGTCCAAACCGCTGAACCGTCAGACGGGCGGCCTGCTGAGCCATTTCCTCCAGAAAATCTTCCGCAGCCGGACTGAGCAGCGTCAAAAGCCGCCGAAACGAGTATTTGCCGGGCAGAACAGACAATTCCCTCTGCACATCCTCCGGGCGGATTCGAAGCATCTGCTCCGTCCAGACCTGCCGGTCATGGTCGAGATTTTTTTGAGCCAGAATGGTTCGAATGTCTTCCATCATCCGCCTACTCACTCCGCAGAAATCCGGTCAGAGGACTGGAGGCCTGCGCCGTTGTGCTTTTGGGCGGCAGTCCCGCCTCCCAGGCCAGACGGCCCGCTTCGACGGCCTGCTTAAAGGCCGCCGCCATCCGAACCGGGTCCGCTGCCGTGGCAATCGCCGTATTGACCAAAACGGCATCCGCCCCCATTTCCATCGCCTCGGCCGCATGAGAGGGCGCCCCCAGCCCTGCGTCCACCACCACAGGAACCGTCGCCTGCTCAATGATAATCGCAATCGAATCCTTCGTCCGCATCCCCTGATTGGACCCGATGGGGCTGGCCAGCGGCATCACCGTTGCACAGCCGATTTCCTGAAGCCGTTTGGCCAAAACCGGGTCCGCATGAATATACGGCAGCACGACAAACCCCTCCTTGACCAGGATTTCAGCGGCTTTGAGCGTTTCCGTGCCGTCCGGCAGCAGATAATACGGGTCGGGCGTGACCTCCAGTTTGACCCAGTGAATCCCGCTGGCAGCGCGGGCCAGCCGCGCCAGACGAACGGCCTCCGCCGCATCGCGAGCCCCGGACGTATTCGGAAGCAGCTGGTACCGTGTTCGGTCAATGGCCGACAGCATATCATCGCAGGGATTTTGAATATCCACACGGCGGAGGGCCACCGTCACCATTTCCGTTCCGGAAGCTTCAATCGCCGCCGCCATCACACTCGTCGAGGCAAACTTGCCGGTCCCGACAAACAACCTCGAACGAAACGATTTGCCTGCTATCACCAGTGAGTCCATCAGGGCTCCTTATCCGGATTATTCATGCAGTTTATCCGCCGCCGACAAAGCGAACCAGTTCAATCGATTGACCATCCCGCAGAACCGTCTGCGCAAAACGCTCACGGGGGATAATCTGCCCATCCACCTCGGCCACAACAGCCGCTTTCTCCATCTGCAGCTGCTTTAATAAATCCGCCAGCGTGGCCGGCTGCTCCGATGGTTCAAACGTCTGCGGCGTTCCGTTAATCTTTAATGTCCAGCTCATTGCGCACCTCGCGACAGTCGCCTATGCTTGAGGTCCATCAGGGCTTCGACAATAGCGTTGGCCTGATGATAGGCCGCCACGCCGACCCGTGCGGCCGTCAACGGAATTCCCGGGCCCGTCCCGCTGACTCCATCGCCGACCAGAATCAGCCGATTGTTGATAGGACGCGTCACAATGTCATTGCTGGCTCCCCACCCGGCCAGACCGCTGACCGAAACAATCACCTTATCGGGCATTTTTGATAAAACTGTCTCCACAATCATCTGTTTCTGGTCCGCCCGGTCAAAACACTCGGCAATCACATCCGCAGAAGCAAAAAGCGATTGGACCGTTTCAGGGGTCAGGCGAACTTTATGCCCTTCCAACTGGGCTTCCGGCCAAATCCGAAGCAGGTTTTCGAGGGTTGCATCAACCTTCCAGCGGCCGATTTGGTCATAAAAATACTTTTGACGGTTGAGATTGCTGGCTTCCACGCGGTCAAAATCAACCAGAATCAGTTTGCCGATTTTCATCCGGACAAGGGCTTCGGCCACATTAGACCCCAGACCGCCGAGTCCGGCGATTCCCACAACAGCCGATTTTAATTCATAAAAGACAGGCGGAGTCATTGTTGGGCCTTTTCGATAACAAAAAAACGCTCCCGAACTCGGGAGCGCATCGTGAATTTCAAACTTGTGCCTCCCTACGCCGGTATTAGCCGGATCAGGTTCAAAGGGTTGGTCTTTCCAGACCTCTCAGCGTCGGCAGATGCCTTGCGCTCCCCTGACACGTCTCTGTTAATACGGACAAAATAAAAGAAGGTTGGATGGTTTGCAAGAAGATTGTCAGTTTTTTCTTGTTTTCTACCTCTATTATCTGGTATTATGCTTCTCTATGTCTAACACGACAAATATAGCCAAACCGAAAAGCCATCTGCAGACGAGTCGGCTTTTTCTCAGAGAGTTCCTGAGAAATCCGACCCGAATCGGAGCCATCGCTCCGAGCAGCCGCGTGCTGGCGCGAGAGATTGTGCGTCTGGCCCATGTGGCCGAAAGCCAAGTCGTTGTTGAATACGGCGCGGGCACCGGGGCTTTTACAGAAGAAATTCTGCGGTGCAAAAAACCTGAGGCCTCGTTTCTGGCGATTGAAAGCAATCCGGCTCTCGTTCAGGTCCTTCGAGAGCGTTTCCCGAATTTAGTGATTCTTGAACACAGCGTGGAGGAAACCCCCCGTCTTCTTCGGCAATTTCAGTTTGCACACGCCGACAGCATTGTCTCCGGACTGCCCTGGAGCAGTTTTTCCGAAGAGCTGCAGGACCGGCTCCTGAAGGCCACGTTGGAGGCCCTGCGTCCCGGCGGGGTGTTTGCGACGTTTGCCTATCTGACGGGCCTGATGCTGCCCAGCGGCATTGCCTTCCGAAAGAAAATCAAATCGCTCTTCAGCCGCGTAACAATTTCTCCGGCCGTCTGGAGAAACCTCCCCCCCGCTGTCATTTATCAGTGCATTCGTTGAAGAGCTCAAATCCACAAGAAGTTCAAAACAAGAAAAGAAAAAACACACGGCCCCCACAGAAGAGACCGTGTGAAAAAGTTTCCGCTTTTAGACTGCCCTACCGGCGAAATTAGGCCGCATTGGGCTTGGTGCATCCGCCGCAGCAGGAGCAGGAATTCTGCCCGCATGTGCAGGGGGAACATTCGCATTTTTCACAGGTGCACCCGCTGGTGCATTTGCAATCCGTACACGAGCAATCGGTACAGGTGCACGCACTGCAGCAGGCAGTTGCAGCCGTCAGCGCATCAGCACTGCATCCGGCCTGTCCATGCGAAGACATTCTTAATGCACCGCCCGAAAAAGCAACCGCCAATGCGGCTGTGCCGGCCAAAATCACAAACAATACCGTTTTATTCCTCATGGTTCATTCCTTTCATTCAGAAAGCTTCAGGTTCTTTTTCAAAAAAGTGAGACTGAACTCGAAAAAGAACGAATCAACAGTTCAGCCGATAAAGAAAGGATTGGGCACGTGCAGACCAGCCGTACACAAGCCCGGGGGTTTGCTGTTCTGAAAAAACTTGATGGAGTTCGTTCTCTTCACTCGACAGAGACGTTAAGGACGAGTTAGAAGTTTTATTCTCATAGGAGAAAAAGTCACGATTGCGTTCGGCAGGAACGGCCTGAGCAGACTGAATTGTGCATCGACAGGAGGGTACGGAAGCAAGGGTGCAAAAAGAAATCTCGGATTTTGTGATTTGTTCGGAACAGCAGGAAACTTCTTCAGGTCCCGCTGCACTCTTTTCGTGTGTACAGCATTCACACTGAACGCAGCGAAGGTTTGCCGCTCCTCCAAAGGCCATAGCTATGACCGAAAGGAAAACCAGATGATATTGTCTCAGACCAGTCATCTTATTATTCCTATTTTATTTCAGGTTATTATATTATACCACATTTCTCAGAACTGTGTTCGTAAAAATCAGATGGGTTCAACGAGCAGGTCGTATCCTTCCCGGCCGACAACACGGGTTTGGATGAACCGCCCCGGCTGGACAGGCGGCCCTTGAAGAAGACAAACGCTGTCAATATGGGGGGCTTGACCATAAAAACGTCCGATAAGATTGCCGTTCTGATCCGCCTCATCCACCAAAACGGTCAATTCTTTGCTTTTCATTTCATCCGCTTTTCGAAAGGCAATTTCCTGCTGGGTGAGCATAAGTCGATTTAATCGCTCTTGTTTGATCGAATCCGGCACTTGATCCGGAAGGTCTGCCGCCTTGGTTCCGGACTCGGCAAAATAAGGAAAAGCCCCGAGGGCGTCAAACTGGGCCCAGCGGATAAAATCAATTAATTCTTCGAATTGTTCATCGGTTTCCCCCGGAAATCCTACGATAACGGTCGTTCTTAAAACTATGTCAGGAATAGATTGCCGCAGTTTTTGGAGCAATTGGAGCGTGTTTTCTTTGGTATCAGGCCGATGCATCGCCCGCAAAATCGTGTTGCTGATGTGCTGGATGGGGATATCAACATAATGAACCACTTTGGGGCTTTGGGCAATTTTCTCAATGAGGGCCTCATCAACGGAGGCCGGATAGAGATACATCAGACGAAGCCAATGGACTTTTTCGATCTTTTCCAACTCACTTATCAGTGTTATCAAGCCGTTTTTCAGACCTATGTCCCGTCCATACGAGGTCGTGTCCTGAGCAATAAGATTGAACTCCAGAACCCCGTGTTCGGCAAGCTGTCGGGCTTCGGAGAGAACCAAATTGAGCGGCTTACTCCTGAATTTGCCACGGATGGCTGGAATCGTGCAGAAGGAGCATTGTCGGCTGCATCCTTCACTGATGCGAAGATACGCCCAATGGGAGGGGTTGATTAGAAGACGTTCGCTGTCGTCAAAGACCACATCGGATGAGGGCTGGAGAAATTGTCGAGTCGCCGGCTGTCTTGCCGGTGATTGGAGAACAGAACGGAGAATCTCCACAATTTGGTCCCTCTGGCCCAACCCGACAACGGCATCGATGTGGGGAATCTCCTCCAAAAGAGCTGCGCCCATCCTTTGGGACAGACATCCGGCTACAATAATTCTGCCGAGCCGGCCTTTTTTCTTTTCTTTGACGGCCCGGCGAATCACGTCCAGGGCCTCCTGCTTGGCCGGTTCGATGAAGCCGCATGTGTTAATAATGACGGCATCGGCCTGCATCTCACCGGTCAGGACGAAACCCGCCTGGCCGATTCGGGCAAGCATCACTTCGCTGTCCACAGTATTCTTCGGACAGCCCAGCGAAACAAAACCAACCGTAATTTGTTTGTTTCCAATTCCCTTGCTTTTCATTTTGGCAAAAGTACCACAATCGAGCCGCATTTTCTATGGGTATCTCATAAAATCGCGGTTCTTTTTACAGAAAAAAACGTTTTATCGCCGATATTGTCCTTAAAGCGTCAAAAAGCAGAAAGAGTCTGTCAACAGCGAGCGGGGATGTTTTTTTTCCGAAAATATCGGACCAGCCGTCAAACAAGCATTCTGCAGCAAGGAATGGTTTTGGGCGGCTGTTTGGCTATGGTGTGTTTCTGGGGCGGCTGTGCGCACGAGTCCGCCGACCAGAAAATCCGGACATTTTTTGAGCGAAAATCAACGGAAATCGAATCCCGGATTATCCTAAACGAACTCTCACAGGTCCGGGAGAATCCGCACATTGCCAATCCCCTGCCGACGATGTATCGCCAGCCGCCGCTTCGCCTAAAGGTTCCTGACGGTGTGAAGATTTTTTATTTCACAAAACATCATCCTTCCGGCGACCTTTCCTTCCGAAGTCCGGACAAAGCCAAAGAGAAAGAAGTGCATTCGCTTGCCGGAGCGGTTCGGGATTTGGGGTTTAAGGTCAGCTCGAATCCGACAACCAACCAGTTAATCATTCATTGTGCAGACGATGCAGAAGCGGACCAGGTTCTGCAGTTTCTGGAACGGCTGGATGTGCCCCCGATTCAGGTTCATATTGACTGCCTGATTCTGGAGCGGTTCGGCGACATCACAATGGACTGGGAGACCTCGCTGCTGATTGAAAATCTTTTCGGGGAAGGGGTGACGCTGGGGGCTTCCAAGTATCCCAAAGCGGCCTTCCCGGGGGCTTCGCTGCGGGAAAGCCGCCGGTCGGAGTTTGGAATGGATTTCGGATATTGGCATAAAAAAGGAATCGACGGGCATCAGATTCGTCTGGTAGTGGACATGCTCGAATCCCGCGGCTACCTGAAGATTCTGCTGAATCCGTCGATTGAGACCGTCAACGGGAAAAGTGCTACGATTACCATTCGGGATAATGCTCCAATCGAGCTTCAGGTAACCGCCAAAGGAACCTCTGAGACGAACAACACGATTACCTATACCCTTACAGACTACAAATGGGTGGCGGATACCCTGACGGTGACGCCGCGGGTGTATGCAGACGGCTCCATTGGTCTCCAAACCTCGATTACGATCGGCTCCAAGTCGAAGCCGGAAGGAGTGGTTCAGACGTCGATTATTACGGAACGTTCGATTCAGGTGGCGGAGAATCGGATTGAGCCGGGAAAAAGTCTGATTATCGGCGGAATGCGGAAAAGCGAAAATCGCTCCGTCATTCGGGGCATTCCGGGCCTGAAAGACCTGCCGATTGTGGGGGTACTCTTTTCAAGCAAGGATTTTGAAGAGAAGGCAACCGAGATTATTTTTATCCTGACGCCGAGCATTTCGTCCGGCAGCATTCCGTATGCCCAAGCGGCTCAGATGGTTCGCAGCAAATATGAGGCCCCGGAGCGAAAGCAGACTCTCGAAGAGATACTGGGCGACCCGATGGGGGCTGATATTTACACCAGTTTGATGGAAAAACGCACGGCCGAAGCCCGGGCGGCCCTGGTTAAGGCCCAGCGTGAGGCTGCGGAGGCGCAGCGGTTGGCGGCGGAGCGGCGGCAGCAGGCCCAATCGGCCCGTCAGCATGCCGAAGCGTTTGAGAGACTGCGAAAAGAGGCACAGCAGCAGATTGAACAGGCTCGTCAGCAGCTCGAAGAGAGCCGTCGGAAAGCGGAATCTGAAAAGATGACGGCGGCGGAACAGCAGGCACTTCGCGAACAGCTGGAACAGCAGATTCAGCAGGCCCGACAGGAGGCCCAGGCCGCCGAAGCCGCCGCTCTGGAGGCCCAGAAACGAGCCGCGGAACTGGAACAGCAGGCCGCTCAGGCGGAAGAAAAAGCCGCTCAGCTTCGCCAGGAACAGGAGCGTCTCCAAAAGAGTCAGCAGAAAACGGACGAAAAACAGCCGTCCGCAGAGCCGGTCCAGCAGAACTCTTCGGAACAGGAGCCCACCCAGACAGAACCAGAGAAGTAAGATGAAACGAGCAGCAATCCATTCTTTCTATCTGAAGACAGCCGACAGAGCATCAATGCTCCCGGCGGCGGTGCTGGCGGGAATGCTGTTCTGTGCAGGATGCGGCAGTTTTTTTGAAAAGCGGAGTACGGAGGTTGAAACGGCCCGTGTGCTGAAGGAACTGCGGGAAATCCAAACCAAAGCCCAGACCGCCAATGCCATGCCGGAACTTTATCTTCAGCCGCCCAGCCGTCTGGAGATTAAGGACGGCATAAAGGTCTTTTATTTTACCCGTCACCACTCCGCAGAATACCTGGCCGGACTGGTTCGAGAGCAGATGGATATTCAGGCCTCTGCGAACGAATCCACCAATCAGCTGGTGCTGTACTGCAAGGACCATCCTCAGGCGGATGCCGTTCTGGCCTATCTGGAGAAGATTGATGTTCCGCCGATTCAGGTGAATGTGGACTGCCTGATTTTAGAACGGTTCGGCGATGTCACGATGGACTGGGAAACCTCCCTCTTTATTGAAAACTTTCTGGGAGAGAATCTTACTCTCGGCGAAAAATTGGCCACGTTCTATTACGGAGAAAGCGGCGGAAAACATTACGCTATCAAAAACGGGCAGATTTTCGAGATAGACCCGTCGAAATATTCCGGCCTTTCGTTTAAGCCGGGAGAGCTGATTGACCTGGACCCGGCCTTTCCGGGGGCCTCTCTTCGGGAAACGGAACGGGCTAACTTCGGCGGGGATTTCGGCTATTGGGTGGACCGCTGGGTGCCGGGGCATCAGGTCCGGGCCGTGCTGGACTTGCTGGTGTCCCGCGGTTATCTGAAGATTCTGCTCAATCCGACGCTGGAAACCGTCAACGGAAAGCAGGCAACCGTAACCATTCAGGATTATACACCGGTGGAAAAGGTGAAGACGGGCCTGGGCGGAGCGAGCGACGCCTACAACATTACGGAATATGTCTGGGTGCAGGATACACTGACGGTGATCCCGACCGTCTATTCGGACGGTTCCATCGGACTGGCTGCCTCCATCAAAATCGGCTCTCGTTCCAAGCCCGAAGGGGTTATCCAGCGTTCGATTATCACGGAGCGTTCGATTGAAATCGCAGAGACAAGGATTCGACCGGGAGAAAGTCTGGTCATCGGCGGGATGCGCAAGAGTGAAAAGCGGTCCGTGGTTCGAGGGATCCCGTTCTTTAAGGACCTGCCGATTATCGGATATTTGTTCTCCAGCAAAGACTTTGAAGAAAAAGGCACCGAAATCTTCTTTATTCTGACGCCGAGCATTTCCGGCGGAGGCAGGCCGTTTGAGACTGTAACGGAGGATATCCGCAGAAAATTTGAAAAACCCGGATTTGACCTGGACCTGGAACCCGGCATTCTGGAGCCGTTCTGGGGCGGTTCCTATCGGGATTTGATCGAAAAGCGGGCTGCTCAGATGGAAACTCGCCGAGTCAAGGCAGAGGTGCAGCGAGAGGAAGCCCTTCGCCGGCTTCAGGAAGAAGAACAGCGTTATCAGGCGGCATTAGAGGAAGCGGAGCGGCTTCGACAGGAGGCCCTGAAGCTTCAGGAGCAGGCCGCCCAAGCCCAGCGGGAGCTTGAACAGGCGATAGAAGCAGCCGCGGAGGCTGAACAGCATCGCCGGACCACACAGGAAACCACCACCGCCCTTTCGGAAGAGGTTCGGAAGGCATCTGAGGAAGCCCGGCAAAAACAATCGCAGATGGAGGAAGCTCGGGAGCGTGCCGTTCAGGCGGAAGAAAAAGCCCGTCAAAGTGCCGAGGCGGTCCTGCGGCTTCAGGAAGAACTGCGTCAAATTGAACAATCCAAAGAAGAAACGCCTCCGCCGCAAACTGAGCCGACTCCGCAGCCCTGAAACTCCGGAAAATTACAGGAAATCCTGCCGGGTTTCGTGGGGGAGGTCTTCAAGGGGACAACCTCGACAGGCGGCTTTGGGTTTGCAGAAGTCCTTTCCGCACCGCACAAGGAGGGCATGGTATTCATTGAAAAGGACCGTGTCTTTGGGAAGGGTGCTTTCAAAAAGAGACTGTATCTCTTCATAGCCGGCCCCCTCCTCAAGAAGGTGATGCCGTCCAAGGATTCGCGCGGTGTAGGCATCGACGACAAAGACGGGTTTTTCGAGCGCATACAGAAGAATGGAATCCGCCGTTTCCGGCCCGATTCCTCGGATGGACAAAAGCTCCTCCCGGAGCCGGCCGGTCGGCAGTTCTTTGAGCGACTCAATTTGTCCGCCGCACTTTTTCGAAAGCCAGGCAATCAGATTTTTCAGCCGCTGGGCCTTGATGCGAAAGTAACCGGCGGGCCGAATCAGCTCCGCCAGGCGGTCCGGAGAAATCCGGTCAAGTTTGCGGATGTCCAGAAGCAATGAGGCCTTCAGGTTGGCAATGGCTTTTTCGACGTTTTTCCAGTTGGTATTCTGCGTCAGAACGGCCCCAATCATGATTTCAAGCGGCGTTTCTCCAGGCCACCAGTGCTGCGGGCCGAATCGGGCGTAGAGCCGATGATAGATATCCATCAGGGTTTCGGAACGCATTGATTTTCCTTTCCGGTCTGGTAAATTGTCTTTACTTTTCTGCAAAGGAATTTTACTGTTTCAAGTGCCTTGTGAAAAGGAAGAAGCCCCCGCAGAACGGGTGAAAATGAGCCGAAAGCGAAAACATCGGGATTCGTTCCGTCAGCTGATGACGTTTGTTCCGGATACCTATATGGACCGGACAAGCCGTCCGATTTACGCCCTGGTCTATCTGCTGGGCTTTATTCTGCTGTATGAAATGGGAACGTACCTGATTGACCCGGCGGCTCTTTCGGAGCGTCTGGCCCAGCCGCAGACCCGAGTGGTTGCGTTTTTGTGGGTCCAAAACGTTCTGGAGTACCTGGGGTTTTCTCCCCGAATGATTTGGGTAGCTACCCCGCTGGTTCCGCTGGTGATTCTGCTGATTTTTCAAATCACCTCCAAAAGTCCCTGGCGGATTCACTGGCCGGACTTTTTGCCGATGACAGGCGAGTGCCTGCTGCTGTCGGTACCGCTGATTGTCCTTAGTCTTCTGCTGAATCGGACGACGGAAATCTCTTCCAATGCGGCCCTGCTTCTTTCCTCCGCCGTCGGCCTAGCCCGTCAGGAGCTGTGGCTGCAGGTCATCACCGGCATCGGGGCGGGGATTTATGAAGAACTGGTTTTTCGGCTGATTTTAATCGGCGTGTTGATGCTCCTGTTTCAGGATATTCTGGGATTCACGCGAAAACAGTCGGTCATCGGGGCAGTGCTGGTGTCAGCCTTTCTGTTCAGCGTGCATCATCATGTCTTTTTTGTGAACGGCCGGCTGGGCACCGGCGAGGCCTTTGAGGGAAGCAAGTTTTTCTTTCGGATGATTGCAGGCGTGTATTTTGCTGTGCTGTATGCGTTCCGGGGGTTCGGCATCACAGCAGGCACTCACGCCTTTTACGACATTCTGGCAGCCGTTCTGAACCTGCTTGTCTTTCAGTGAAATCTCTGAAAAAGCAAAAATTTCTCAATTTTTCTGCACTTCTTTAGTCGTTGTTTCGTACAGACTTGCAAAAATTAAGTCCGATAAAGCGGACTGAACCGTTTTTTCAGTATTGATAAGGGCCTTGATTTGTCTTTTTCGGCTTTGGTATAATGAGAAAAGACAAACAGGGATTTGCACAGAAAGGCAGGAAAGCAATGGATGTTCCGAAGACCAACCTGGCAGTCAGCGAATTGACCTTCTCCCTTTTTCAGCGTCCGCTGCATCCTGAACTGTTTCGGATTTACGCACGACGGCATCTGAAAACGGAACGGTACGAGATGCTGCTGTGGGCAACCGGCTGTTCGCACGTGGTGAGTGTTTTTGCAGACGACAACTGCCTGACGGAACTGATCAGCGGTCCGGACCAGCCGCTGCCGCGCCGAGGACTGGTGGAGCGGTTTCCGTTTCGAGGACCGCGGACCCACAAATGCACCCTCAGCCGCGGTTTGAGTTATATGACGGACTTTCAGGTTGAAAAGATGAGTCCGAATCTCTATCGGCAGAGCCACATCGATTTGCAGCGGTTTGCCCGGAACCGGGGGCTGTTTGTCGCCTTTGGAAGCGTCTCGGCTGAGGGACTGGAGCCGTTCAGTTATATCGATTTTGAGGCCCGCCGGGATGAACTTCACATTCATGCATTTCACGCGTTCCCGGAGCAGCTGACGATTATCAAGACTCAGTCGCTGTTTGATATGCGCGGCTGAGCCGACCCCCAAAATCCGTCAGGAAGCGGTGCCTTCCGAAGCAGTTTGACGGGCCCGCTCCTGCAGGATATCCATTTTCCCGCGGATTTCCGCCGCCATTCGGCTGTTGGGAAAATGCTGAACAATCTGCCGGGCGGCGTGCAGGGCCGCCTTCCAGTTTTTCTCCGTAACCGCCATCTGGAATTCAACGCCGAGATTGTGCAGCTTGGTTTTAAAGACGGTGCTGGCGGATTCCTGAAGGGCTAAGGCCTCCGCCGGAGTCAGATACATATCCAGCTCTTTGAGGATTTCCAGACTGCGGTCGGTTTCTTTGTTTTTGACCGCCTTGTCCCATTCGGCCAGAAGTTTGCGTTTGTACTGGTTTTTCTTTTCCTGCAGTTTGGCGGGCATCTGCCGGGCTTTTTCGGAGAAAGAATAGAGCGTCAGCAGATTTTCAATCTGGGCGGCGGCCTGCGCCCACAAGTGCCGCTCGAGCAGGTCGTTGATGTGATTGATAATCTGGTTGATTCGTCCCTCTTCGGTGGCCGTGCGGTATTTGACGGCCATCTGCCGCAGGCGGGATTCCAGCTCTTTGTAGCGGGCCTCTTTGGCCATTTCATCGAGCATGGCCTCCGCCGCTTCAAAATCGTGCTGATGCACTTTGCTCAACACAGCTTCGCCCAGTTCAATTTGTTCGGCATCGCGGAAAATAATTTCTTTGGCCCGGTCGCTGACGCGGACGGCCTGAGAGATTTTCACCAGCAGAGTCTGCTGACGTCCGAGTGATTCGAGGGTCTGCTCCATTTTTTCAATCACAGCGTGAAGACACAGAGCAATATCGTTCAGATACAGCAGAACGGCGATGACCCCGATAGAGGCGGTAATCAAAAACAAAAAAACAGAAGGCAGCACCAAAAAGCTGAGAACTTCAAACAGCCGGCCGGCGGCAAAACACAACAGCGAAATAACAAACAAACTGATAAAAATCAGAAGCCAAAGGAAACCTTTTCGGTAAGCCGGCTGTTTTGGAGACAGTATAAAATCCATTTTTTCTCTCCTAGGAGGGGCTCTCTGGCTCCCAAATTGTGCAAAAACTGTTCTCGATTCCTTCTCAATGGTAATCAGACCGGCGGGATTTGTCAATCTTTGGTTTTCAGGGGCGCGGGTGGTACTTTCGATGAATGGCTTTGAGGCGATTGTGGTCCACGTGGGTGTAAATCTGGGTGGTTCGGATGTCGGCATGACCGAGCATTTCCTGAAGCGAGCGCAGGTCGGCGCCGCCGGCCAGCAGGTGACTGGCAAAACAGTGACGGAGGGTATGGACGGTCAGCTTTTTGGGCAGACCGGCACGGCGGGCGTATTTCTTGACAATTCGCCACAGTTCGATTCGGTCCAGAGGACGACCGGTTCGTGATAAAAACAAGGCAGAACCGCTGAATGGTTTGGCCAACTTCGGACGCAGGTTTTCCAAATAGGCCTGAACGGCTTGAGCCGCCGGACGTCCTAAAGGAACGATGCGCTCTTTTCGTCCCTTGCCGAAGCAGCGGACATATCCGACGGACAGGTTTACGTCTTTGATTTCCAGAGCGGCCACCTCCGCAGCGCGGGCCCCGGTCGCGTAAAGCAGTTCGAGAACCGCCTTGTCCCGAAACCAATACGGGTCATCGGGGCCGGGCGCATCCAGCAAAGCAAAGATTTGCTCTTTGGAGCATACAGCGGGCAGTTTCTGCCATTGCTTGGGGCTTTCGAGCGTATCGATGAAGGTCTCTTTTAAAAGACCCGTCAGCACAGCAAATCGAAGCATCATTTTGACGGCAACCAGATGTCGGCTCAGGGACGCCTCTGAAAGCCCGCAGCGGGTTTGCAGATATTGGTAAACGACGGACGGCTGAATATCCTGGAGCCGATGAACATTTCGGCTGCGGCAAAAGCGGGAAAACTCCAGCAGGTCCCTGCCGTAGGCCAGAATTGTATTGGCCGACAGACCCGCCTCGACAAGCAAATAGTCGAGAAATTGCTCAACAATTTTCCCGAGGGGCTGCTCGGCCAGGCGTTTTCGGACATTTTGGATTTGGACATTCAGTTTATTCATTTCTTCTTTCTTATCGACAACCGCTTGCCCGGAGGTTGAATAACGGACAGCGGGAGGGAAAAAACAAAAGGATGCTTGAGAAAAGAGAGGATTCCGGATACAATTTTGCATTAACTTACAGGGAGACAGGTATGAAACAGAAAAGGATTTTTCTCGGATTTGTCCTGGTACTGCTGGCCGGCTGCGCTTCGACAAAGCAGAGCCAACAGACAGAGCCGATTTGTCTGGAATCGGTTTCGATGGACCAGGTTTTTTCTGCGGCGGAGCAAACCCTGACCCGGATGCAGTTTGCCATCGAAAAATCAGACATTCAGGCAGGCCGAATTATCACCTATCCGCTTCGAGGAGCCCAGTTTTTTGAATTTTGGCGCGGGGACAATGCCGGCCCTTCCGATACGGCCGAGGCGAGCATGCACAGTCTTCAGCGAATTGCGGAGATTCGGATGGAAGCAGAGGGCAATCGGGTCTGCGCTAACTGCCGGGTGCTGGTTCGGCGGCTGAGCATTCCGGACCGCCCGCTGGAGGGAATGAGTCGAGCGGGAGGTTTTATCACAGACAGCGGTACCCGCCGGCAGTCTCTTCAAATGAGACAGGAGGTTCTGGCAAAGGCGGAGTGGATTGATTTGGGGACGGACCCGCGGCTGGAACAAAAAATTCTGCGTTCGATTCAGAAGACAGTTTCTCACGGAGGAAAAGAATGAACATCCTGGTTTGCGGCGGGGCCGGCTATATCGGCAGCAACATGACCGAGATGCTGGCTCGGGCGGGACATCGTCCGGTTGTGCTGGACAATCTGAGCAAGGGACATCGAGCCGCCGTGCGAAGTGCGGAGTTTGTGCAGGGGGATTTTGGAAATCTGGAGTTTACAGTCGAGGTTCTGAAAAAACATCGAATCGAAGCCGTAATGCATTTTGCGGCCTTTATCGAGGTCGGCGAGTCGGTCGAAGCGCCGCTTCGCTATTATGACAACAATGTGAGCCGAACGCGGACTCTGCTGGAGGCAATGGAGAAGGCGGGGGTGGAGAAGTTCGTCTTCAGCAGCACGGCGGCGGTGTATGGGATGCCCCGGACGATTCCAATCCCGGAGGACCTGCCGAAAGACCCCATCAATCCCTACGGAGAGACCAAATGGGCCGTAGAGCGGATGTGTCATTTTCAGTGTCAGACGGGACGGCTTCGCTACGCCGCGCTTCGCTATTTTAATGCGTGCGGGGCGGGTTTTGATGCTCAATTCGGCGAAGACCATCGCCCGGAGTTGCATCTGATTCCGCTGATTATTCAGGCGGCGATGGGAAAACGGCCGTCCATCAGGATTTACGGCACGGATTATCCGACGCCGGACGGCACGTGCATTCGCGACTATATCCATGTGGAGGATTTGTGTTCAGCGCATCTGCTGGCTCTGGAGCGGCTGGCGAACCAGCGCGAGCTGGTGTACAACCTGGGCAACGGAACCGGCTATTCCGTCCGTCAGGTGATTGACACGGTGCGGCGTGTGTCAGGGCGTTCGTTTCGTGTGGAAGAGACGTCCCGCCGTCCGGGCGACCCGCCGGTGCTCACAGCCGATGCCTCCCGCGCCATTCGGGAATTGGGATGGAAAACCCGGTATCCAGACCTGGAAACCATTGTCGAGAGCGCCTGGAGATTTCATACGGCGCATCCGGACGGATACGAGTCATAACGCAGAGGCAGCAGACCGCCGCAGGCGGATGACGGATTACGAAGCATTTCAGTCAGGAGGATGAAATCTTGGTCAGGAAGAGAACAGAAAGGTCCGGACCGGTCCATCCAAAATCGGTCCGCCGGCAGGTGATTCGTTTCCTTCGGGACTATAAAATGGATGTCCTCGATGTGGATTTTGAGGAGAATGTCGGCCGGTTTCTGGCGGAGATGCAGAAGGGGCTTGCCGGAAAGAAAAGCACGGTGGAGATGATTCCGACGTATCTGGAGGCGGATGCGGATGTGCCGGTCGGACAGCGGGTGATTGTCGCCGATGCCGGAGGAACCAATTTCCGATCGGCTACGGTGATTTTTGATGAGCAGCGAAGACCGATTCTGGAGAATTTGCGGCTGTTTTCCATGCCCGGCATCGAAAAAGAGGTCTCGGCGGAGGAGTTTTTCAAAATTATGGCCGGTTATTTTCGCGACATCGGGGATGCCTCCGAGCGGCTGGGATTCTGCTTCTCGTATCCGGTGGAGATGTACCCGAATAAAGACGGGCGGCTGCTCCGCTTTGCCAAAGAAATTAAAGCCCCGTCGGTCATCGGTCAGATGATTGGCGAGCGGCTCAATGAGGCCCTTCAGGCCGCCGGACTGGGTCGGAAACATATTGTGCTGCTGAATGATACGGTGGCGACCCTTTTGGCGGGCTGCGGGTATCAAAACCGAATCTTTGGGGGAATGATCGGCTTTATTCTTGGAACCGGGACAAACTGCTGCTACATCGAAAAGAATGCCAATATCCTCAAGAAAAAGGATTTGGATTTAAGCCGCAGTCAGATTATCAACACGGAATCCGGCGGTTTTGGGCATTGTCATCGCGGCAAACTGGATATTCGATTTGACAAGTCCACAGTCAATCCGGGCTCACAGAGGTTTGAAAAAATGATTTCGGGGGCGTATTTAGGGGGCCTGCTGGGTCTGGTGATTCGGCAGGCGTGCAAAGACGGGCTTTTCAGCCGCCAAGCCGCCGAGCCGCTGTCAAACCTGGAAAATCTGACTACCAAGGAGATGAATGAGTTTCTGGAGCATCCCTACGGTACAGGCCGTCTGGCGGCGGCGGTGCGGCAGGGCTTGCCGGAGGATGTGCAGATTCTTTACGGACTGGCGGACCGCCTCACGGAGCGGGCGGCAAAACTGGCTGCACTGAATCTGTCCAGTGCAGCCCTTCAGTCCGGTCAGGGGACAGACCCCACACGTCCGATTTGCATCGTGGCGGAGGGCACGACGTTTTACAGAATGAAGTCCCTCAAAAGCCGTGTGGAGTTTTATCTGAAAGACTATCTGGAAAACAAAAAAGGAGTTTTCACCGAAATTGTCAGTGTGGACAATGCCACGCTGGTCGGTGCGGCAATTGCGGGATTGACGAATTAAACAGGCCGGGCGGCGGACCTCAAGCAATTCCGTCCAAAAACCTCCCGACAGCATCTGAAGCGGTTCACTTTTCCTTTTTAATACTTTTTTCGAAAACGGGCCGTCGGGATATTCAGGATTTTTCG